>CALWZX010000064.1 GCA_944386125.1 uncultured Clostridia bacterium
TTCTAAGTAAGCGGTGGGTAGGAAATATACGATACCCACAAAAATTAACTCCCATTTTAGAAGGAAAATAGCGAGATTTATCATTTAAAGATAAATGTAGCTTTTCAGCTAAAAAGTTTTCAATTTTTTGTTTCATTGTAATACATTCCGCTTTATTATGCAAAAGCAATATAAAATCATCCATGTAACGCACATAAGCTCTTACATGCAGAACGTGTTTAATATATTGATCTAATTCATTCAAATACGTATTAGCAAAAAACTGACTAGTATAATTGCCAATAGGAATTCCAATTTTTTCATTAGGTAATCTGCTATCAAAAATAAGAAGCTTAGTAAAGCGTAATAACTCTTTATCAGAAATATACTTATGCATAATTTGAAATAAAATGTAAGGATCTATACTGTAAAAAAATTTGCGAATATCACACTTCAAAATCCAATAGTTTCCATATTTTTTTTCATATTCCCTCATATATTCTTGTATACGACAAGCTGCACTATGGGTACCTCTATCTTCTAAACAGGCAAACGTATTGGAAATGAATCTAGGTACAATATAGGGAATCATAAACTCTTTTACATACCATTGATGCACAATTCTATCCTGATAGGGAAGGGCAGCAATAATTCTTTTTTTGGGTTCATATAAGGTAAAAGTATAGTACTTTCCTAAGCGGTAAGTATGGTTCTGAATTTTATGTAATAAATTAGTTAGATTATTTTCTAAATTCAGTTCAAATTGTATAATTTCAGGTTTATGTGTTTTCTTTAAACGAGCGCGCATATGTGCTTCATACAATTTTTGAAAGGTTAAATTTTTATAGAATTGGTTCTTTATCGTTTTAGACATGAGTTAATCCAACCTCCTAACATATTACAAATATCGGTAATTAAATTACTCCAGTGGGTATAATTTTGCATAGTAATATATTTGTATCGATACGATAAACGAGTTTGAACTTTCAGCAAATTCAAATTAATGTCTAGATCATTTAAATATTGTAACTTATCATGAGGTTTGTAGGATTTGATAGCAAACATAATATTACGTAATCCAGTATAAATAGATTTTTTAATTTCTTCTACTAAAGCAAAAGTTTCAGATTTAGGATATTTACGTACAATATCATTCGTATAATCAATTAATTCTAGGTATTTTTGATAAATTGTTAAAGGAGAATTATTTTTCGTATTTCTTATATCTGCAGGATTATTTGCCATCGATTTCTCCTCCATTCTCAATAATGATAGAGAATTGTTGTTGAATTTGATGAAGTAATTCATAAGCTTCGCGAACAGAAAGCGAATTAATGTCCACTTTTATTATATCCTGCATCAATTTTTCTAACTGTTCATTTTGTAAATAATTTGTACTGGAAAAAGAAGATGTAGTATGATTATCAATAATTTCAATGGTGTATCCCATAT
Source organism: uncultured Clostridia bacterium (assembly GCA_944386125.1). Classification (GTDB taxonomy): domain Bacteria; phylum Bacillota; class Clostridia; order TANB77; family CAG-508; genus UMGS1663. The sequence goes on from CALWZX010000064.1 coordinate 1,432, forward strand.
TTTTTAATAAAACAGTATATTTATCTAAAGAATTAATGGGAAATCCACATTTAACAACCGTATCGTTGAGTTTTCCTAACTTTAACCCTAAAGCTTGTGAAACAAGCCTGGCATCATCTTCTAAAAAAATAAAGAAAATACCATAGCGAAATAAATATAGTATTTGACTTGACTTCTCTTGTTTTAAAGTTTTATATTTTTCATATAGTTTACTCATTTTAAGTTCCTTTCTAAAAATACAAAACTTACAAAATCCAATAGTATTGTATAACGAAAATAGGAAGATGTCAAAGAAAAATTAACATATTTGCTAAAAATAAGACAATATAGTGTATCTATATTGCCTTATACGCGTAATTTTTTGATAATTTTAATTTCATCATATAATTTTTGTCTATGCTCTTCACGTTTTTGTATAGCCTCTTGATATTCTGCTAATACAGTTTGATAATTTTGAAAGGTTTCTCCATGAGCAAATAATAAACGCATACCCTCATGGTAATAGTCTTTATCTTTATCCTTTTTAGCATTATCAGCTTTTTGTGCATATTTTTGAATAGTCTGTAAACGTTTTACTTGTTGCTTTAAATATACAATATAATCTTCTACACCACTAATTTCATAGTAAGTGTCATCTATAACAACTTTAAATAAAGCTTTTAAAGCAACAGGATTAATTTTTCCATCTTTAGAATGTTCGCTAATCATATCAAGAGCAACCGTTTTAATATATTCTTCTGGAGTTGCATCTTTAATTAATTCTCGTAACGTTTCAGAAATATTAATGTGTGTTTTATATTGACGTTTAGTGACAATAGCATCATATTCATCTGCAACACGAATAATTTGAGCAACATAAGGAATATCTTTTTTGATAAGTCCTTGAGGATACCCTGTTCCATTTAAAGCCTCATGATGGTATAAAGCCCCTTCTGCATAAGGACGTAAGCGAACATCTTTCATACACATATCATAACCATAAGTGGTATGTTTTTTCATAATTTCAAACTCTTCTGGGGTCAATGTACCAGGTTTCCCTAAAATTTCATAAGGAATAAATAATTTTCCAATATCATGTAAGTAACCACAAATAGTAGCATGAACTGTAAAGCCCTTTTTGCAGTGCAAATATTCACACATTCTACATACCAAATTAGCTACATTTTCACTATGTTTTCTAGTAAATGGGTCAAGCCTTTCTAGCATGGCTAATTGATATTGCATATAAGAATCTAAATTATAAGATTTCAAATTACTAGCATCATAAAAATCAAAAGTTTCTTTAAACATTGACATCTTTTTCTCTCCTTAGTGTATTCTATATTATCATACCATTAAATATTTTTTTATACAATATTTTATTGAAATATTTTAGTTTTTATAATACAATATCCATGGAGGAAAAGAGCATGAAACAAAAACTATATGTACTAGCTATGGAAAAAGAAGCCACAGATTTGGCAAAACAACTCAATATGAAACAACAAGGTAACCTATATACAAATGGAAAAGAAGATTTATTAATAACAGGAATAGGAAAACAAAGAACAGCAATTTCCTTAACAAAATATATTATGCAACAAGGAAAGCCCGAAAAAATAATCAATATAGGATATGCTGGTTCTACCGATATAAACATAGGAACATGGGTATGTATAAAAAAAAGTTATAATTACGAATGGAATATCCCAGGAGAAGAAAAATATGCCATGTTAGATTATGGCAATCAGAATTTAGGACTAATACCTAACATTCCACAGGTAGATTGTTATAGTGCAGAAAGTTTTGTAACAAAAACAAATTTAGAAGGACATATTGCCTTTGACATGGAATTACATTCTATTGCTATTATATGTGATAGAGAAAACATTCCACTCATTTCATTAAAGAAAATTAGTGATAATTTAAGTTTAGAAAAATATTATGAATCTACTAAAGAGCCAATAATGGAATTAGTAAGTGGATTAAAATTACTAGAAAATGGGGAAATATAAAATGTATTTAAAGAGACTAGAATTACAAGGGTTTAAATCTTTTTCAGATAAAACTTGTTTAGAATTTAAACCAGGAATTACCGTAGTAATAGGACCAAATGGTTCAGGAAAAAGTAATATTTCAGATGCTATCAGATGGGTATTAGGAGAGCAAAGTATGAAAGCATTAAGAGGGCAAAATTCCTCTGATGTTATTTTTGCAGGAACACAAAATAGAAAATCTTTAGGCTTTGCAGAAGTAAGCATAGTGATTGATAATCAAGATGGAAGATTACCTATTGAATATGGAGAAGTAACTGTTACTAGAAAAATTTATCGTAGTGGAGAAACAGGTTATTTTATTAATAAAGTTCCTTGTAGATTAAAAGATATTTTAGAATTATTTATGGATACAGGAATTGGAAAAGATGGATATTCTATCATAGGACAAGGAAGAATTGATGAAATACTAAGCAATAAATCAGAAGATAGAAGAAAAATTTTTGAAGAAGCAGCGGGAATTGTAAAATTTAGAGTAAGAAAAATAGAATCTGAGAAAAAATTAGAACAAACAAAATTAAACTTATTACGTATTAATGATATTTTAACAGAAATTGAAGCAAACATAGAGCCTTTAAAAATGCAATCAGAAAAGGCAAAGAAATTTTTAAGTTTAAAAGAAGATTTAAAAAATATAGAAGTTGGCCTATTTTTAGAGAATATAGAGCAATATAAGAAAAAGTTAGAACAAATATTGCAAGATAATGAAATCATGCAAAACCAATATCAAGAAGAAGAAACAAAAAAAGAACATATAACACAAGTAAAAGAAGCTTTAAAAAACGAAATCAATGAATTAACATGGAAAATAGAAGAAATACAGAATGAAAAAAATAGCAGTGCCAGTAAAACAGAAAAAATGAACTCTGAAATAGAAATTTCTAAAGAAAGAATAGAAAACAATAAGAAAAATTCCCTTCGTTTTACTGAAGAAATACAAGAACTTCAAGGAAAAATACAAGACTTAGAAAAAGAAGAGGAACAAAAAAATGTAAAAAAAGAAAATCTACAAAAAAGTAGAGAAAAATTTGAAAAAGAATTACAAGAAAAAGAAAAAGAGTTTGCTAAACTAAATGCGCAATTGTCAGAAGAAGAATTAGCAATAGAGAATAAGAAGAAACAAGTAGAAGAAAATACGGATAAGAAGTATGAAATTGCATCTCAAATGAATATGCAAGATGCTAATTTTGAAAATTTAATACAAAGAAAGAAGAATATTGCTCAAGAAATTAAACAAACCATATCAGAATTAGATGCTTCCTATATTGGAAAAAATGAAATGCTTGATAGCTTTAAGCAAATAGAAGAACAAAGAAATGAACTTATTCAAAATGTAGAAGAAAAGCAAAAGAAAATGGCAAATGATGAACAAATGATAAAAGAGTATCGCGAGCAAATAGCCTCAATGCAGTACGATAAGCAAATGAAAAGTTCAAAATATCAATTTTTACAAGAAACAGAAAAAGAAAAAGAAGGTTATGTAAAAAGTGTAAAAAATTTATTACTTGCTTGTGAAAAGAATCCAGACTTAAATCAAGGTATTCATGGAGTTTTAGCCAATTTAATTTCAGTAGACAAAAAATATGAAACAGCAATAGAAATTTGTTTGGGAAGCAGTTTGCAAAATATAGTTACACAAACAGAAGAAGAGGCAAAAAAATTAATTCAATATCTAAGACAAAATAACTTAGGAAGAGCTTCTTTCTTACCAATATCTTCTATAAAAGCAAATAAGTTATCACAAATGAATAGTAAGCAAATAGAGGGAGTTATAGGTATTGCATCAGAAGTTGTAACATGTAACAGAGAATATAGAGATATAGTAGAAAATTTGTTAGGAAAAACAGTATTAGTAGAAAACATAGATGTGGCTATTCAGCTAGCAAAGCAGAATCAATATCGTTTTAGAATTGTAACATTAAAAGGAGATGTAATAAACCCTTCAGGAGCTATGAGTGGAGGTAGCACACCTTCCGAAACAGTAAATATTTTAGGAAGAGGAAGACAATTAGAAGAACTACACAAACAAATAGAAGAATTAACGAAACAAATTAAGCAGAAAGAAGAGGAAACCAACAAAATAGAAACAGCCATTCAAACGGTTAAAGAAGAAAAAGAAGAGGCAGAAAAAAATTTACAGGAAATTGAAATTGTATATGCTACAGAAAAGCAAAAGAAAGTAAATATAGAAGAAAATATTGTAAAATTACAAGAAAAACTAGAAAAATTAAGAACAGAAGAAAACCAAATAGAGGAAAAAAAGAAGGAAAATAGAGAGGAAAAGTTACAAAAGGAACAAGAAATTGCTAGTATCAATGAGCAAATTGAAAAAACGCAACAAGAAATTGAGAAGTTCACAAGTCAAAATAAAGATAAACAAAAAATCATAGATGATTTAAATTTTGATATTACTAACTTAAAAATATCTGTATCTTCTTTTGATGAAAGCAATGTATCAATAGAAGAAATGCTAGAAAGAATTAAGCAAGATAAAGAAAATGCTTATAAAAGTATAGAAAACAAAAAAAGAGAAACACGGAACCATTCAGGCAGAAAATACAGCTTTACAAGAAAGAATTGTGACTTTACAAAATGCAATTGAAGAAATGAAGGAAAAACTTTCTCAAAGTGATTCTCATGTAGAAAGCTATAAAAAAGAAAGAGAAGAAAAAAATGAGAAGTTAACTCAAAAAGAAGAAGAGATTACCAATCAATTTAAAACATTAGAGGGATTAAAAGAGCAAATTGTAAAAATTGAAAGTAAAAAAACGAAAATAGAACAAGATATAGAACAAATTGTTAACGAATTATGGGAAGAATATGAATTAACACCAAATACAGCAGAAGAATATAGAAGACCATCTAATATTGTGCAGGCAACAAAACAAGTACAAGAATTAAAAACTGCTATTCATGACTTAGGAAGCGTTAATATGGACTCTATCGAAGAATATAAAAAGACAAAAGAGAGATATGACTTTATGTGTGAACAGCGTTTAGACTTAGATAATACAGCAGGAAAATTAAGAAAAGTAATAGCAGAAATGACAGAAAATATGAAGACACAATTTAAAGAAAAATTTAATGTGATTAATCAAAACTTTAATGAAGTATTTAGAGAGTTATTTGGTGGAGGAAAAGCAGAATTAATATTAGAAGATGAAAATAATCTTTTAGAATGTGGAATTGACATTCAGGTACAACCACCAGGAAAAAAATTGCAAAATATGATGCTACTATCTGGTGGAGAAAAAGCTTTCACAGCAATAGCTTTACTATTTGCTATTTTAAAAATTAATCCAGCACCATTCTGTATTTTAGATGAAATTGAAGCAGCATTAGATGATGTAAATGTATACCGTTATGCAGAATATTTAAAGAAATTTAGTAAAGAAACACAATTTTTAGTTATTTCTCATAGAAAAGGTACAATGGAAGCAGCAGATACAGTATATGGAATTACCATGGAAGAGAAAGGTATCAGTAAATTGCTATCTATAAAATTATAAAAGTATAGGAAAAAAGTTTTTTTGAGCATAACAAAGAGCAAAAAAATGCTAAAATTTGACAAAAGAAAAATAAAATGCTAGAATATAAATATATTTAAGAGTTTACCTAAAGCAATAAATAGCTTGAGCGGTAAAGAGTAGTGAAGAATAAAAAACTACTTACACTTATAAGTGAGATAATATAAGTCTTGCAAAGGAGTCTTAAAAGATTCTTTTACAAGGCTTTTTTTATCTATGAAGGGGGATGAATTATGAGGAATAAAGCGTATCAACAATTAAAATTAGTATTTCCTACAGAGGAGTATAGAGAACAAGTAAAAGACTACTTACAAGAACACATAGATAGTGGTGAAATGGTATTATCGGGAGCTGGAGGACTTGATAGAATCAAAGATTTCGATAAATGGCTTGAAAAAATAAGAAAAGATTTATCAATAGAAAACTTAAAAGAAGGTAGAAGTCCAGCAACATTATTTTTAGCTGTGAGAAAATCAGATAATAAAATTGTGGGAACTATTCAAATAAGACATTGCTTAACCCCAAAACTATTAAAAAATATAGGACATATTGGAGATGGAGTAAGGCCATCTGAAAGAAGAAAGGGATATGCAACAGAAATGATAAGACTTGCTTTAAAAGAGTGCGAAAATTTGGGAATAGATAGAGTTCTTATGGTATGTTATAAGGATAATATAGGTTCGAGAAAAAGTATTATCCATAATGGAGGAATTCTTGAAAATGAAATTCCTGCAGAAAATGGAAAAATAGATCAAAGGTATTGGATAACTTTAAAGAAAAAAGAATAAAGAGGAGATAAAGATGCTAAAATTTGTATTGATAATTGGTCCACAAGCAGTTGGAAAGATGACAATAGGACAAGAACTAGCTAAAATTACAGATTATAAATTACTTTATAATCATATGACAATAGAAATAGTTAGAAAAATATTTGATTATGATAAAGAAACTTTTTTAAGAATGAATAGTATAATTAGGTATGAAATATTTAAAGAATTTGCAAAAAGCAATGAAAAAGGAATTATATTTACATCATGTTTTGACTTTGGAAAAGATTTTGAAATTGAAAAAGAGCAAATTGATAAATGGATGAATCTATTTGAAGAATCTTATGTAATAGAATTAGAAGCATCAATAGAAGAAAGACTAAAAAGAAATAAAACAGAAAATAGATTGAAACATAAAGAGTCTAAGAGAAATTTGGAGTGGAGTGAAAAGGATTTAATGCAATCAATGACAAAACATAAACTTAATTCTGAACCAGGAGAAGGAGAAAAAATTTTTAAGAACTATATAAAAATAAATAATGAGAAAATTTCACCACAAGAAGTAGCAAAAATGATAAAAGAAAAATTTAAATTATAATCAATGAAAACACACAGGGAAGAAACTTTGTGTGTTTTTATACTTTTAGATGAGGAAAATTTATTTGTATAGGAAAAATAAAAAATGAAATTATAATTTATCCAAACTGTAATATATTTGTAATGGAACTGTAATTAAAATGATATAGAATTAACCAAAAGAATAATATATAATGTAAGAAGTATAAAAGGTAAAAAAGAGCGAAAACTAAAGGAAAAGGAGAAATGTAAGAATGAACAAAGTAAAAACAAACCGAGGAGTAACCCTAATAGCGCTAGTGGTAACCCTTGTGATATTAATTATTTTGGCAGCAGTCAGTATCAACATGGTACTAGGAGACCAAGGGATATTTAAAAAAGCACAGCAAGGTGCAAACTCTATGCATGATGCAGAAGTGAACACGCAAGCAAGTTTTAATAGTATAACAGATGAAATGGATAAAATTATACAAGGAAGCAATACAGAAAACCCAGAATTAAGACAAGATACACCAAATGCACCAGAACAAATAGAGGGAATGACACCAATTAAATTTACAGAGCCAACTGATAGCCAAATGGGAAGTTATGAAGAAACCAATTGGAGTGATGATACATGGTATGATTATTCACAAAAAAAGTGGGCAAATACGAAAAGTGAAGATGGAAGTATGTGGGTATGGATACCAAGGTATGCATATAAAATTACTTACACTAATCCAGAAAATAAATCAGAAGGTGGAATAATAGAAGTAAAATTCTTAGAAGGAACAAGTGATAATTATTATGAGAATGGAGAACTAAAAACAGCGAAAAGACAAACAACTGCAGATGAAACAGTAGATACTACAAGTGACTTTTATGTACATCCAGCATTTACAAATGAAACAAG
>CALWZX010000065.1 GCA_944386125.1 uncultured Clostridia bacterium
CAATTGTTCTTTTTCAACTTGTTTGATACTTTTTTCTGGTGTTGGCAAATCTTCTGGCATAGTTCCTCCAATATCTTTTATTGCTTTTCTCACAGTTGTCCCAACAGTATAATGAGTTTGATTAGCTTTTTCTTTGTTTTTTACATTTTCTCTTTTTAGTTTAGCTTCTGTTTGTGTAATGCGAAATAAATTAGCTGCTAGTTCTTCACTTCCCATAAAATCAAGTATTTTCTCTTTATCTTTTAAATTCTTTTTTCTATGTATATCGTCAACAGTTAATCCTCCATATAATCCCATATATCCTGCATTTTGAAATTCTGCATATTCTTGATTAGTTATTACTCCAGCATTATGTGCAACTTCCAATAACATTTGATTCCATTGCTTTATATCTCCACGAATTACTAATCTTTTATTGTCTTCATCTAATTGATTAAAATAATCTGCTACTTCTTGCCTTCGTGTTTGAATTGCAAAATATGTTTGACCTAGAGCAATAACTTCTTTCCTTGGATCTCCATTTTGTACTATTAAATAACAAGCATACCTTGATAGTTCATAATCAAGTACTTTTTTCTGTGTTGCTCCTGCTTCAACGATTTTGCTGACCTCAGCAAAATCGTCATCAATCATTCTTCCACTATTCTGACAGGCTAGTTTTGCTCTATCTATTACTTTTGCAAAGTTTCTCCATTGCTTGTATTCCAAAACTTCACTTAGCTCTCTTGCACTCCAATATTCTGTTCCATCTTCTTTAGTTCTTTTTATTTCTTCAAAACTTTTGTATTCTTCTGCTTGTAAATTGCTCATTATATTATCTCCAATTTATTATTTTTTATTTGTAATATTGTATCAAACATTTGTTTATTTTGCAAGTGTTTATACGCAATAATTATAAAAAATAAAAGCACTATTTCTAGCACTTTATTAATTATATCTTATCTCTTAAAACACAAATTTTATTTATCTCCTATTATAATTTTTTAAGTGTTCAACTTTTTATATCTATTTATACTGTTTATATTATATATTATTCTTTTGGTTAATTCTATTACTTTTTGGTTGCATATTTATTACAATTTTATTACGTTATATATTTCTTCTGAAAACAAAAAAGATGAAAGCTTCTATAACTTCCACCTTTTCGTGTTTTTAATTCTTTATTCTACACTTTTTAAACTTCCTAGCATATCTATTTTCTTTAATGCGAAATAGGTTATAAAATTCACTATTAAAGTAAATAGAATGGTAATAGCCACTGCATATAAATAACTTTGTATATGTATTTCCTTTACAAAACGAAGCATATCTATTTCGCATGTTCCTATAATATAGAAGTTTAAGAAATATCCTGCAACTAATCCAAACAAAATTCCAATAATCGTTAATATAATGGTTTCTCTTGTAACATAATCATATACCTCTTTATCATAGAAACCTAATACTTTAATAGTTGCAAGCTCTCTAATTCTTTCACTAATATTAACATTAGATAAATTATATAATACTACAAATGCTAATAGACCCGCTGATACAATTAATATAACAACTACATAATTCAATGAATTCATCATATTATTTACTGAAGATAATGCTGTAGATATTAAAGAAACTCCTGTTACTTCATTTTGTTTTAGTAGCTGTGTTGCTATATTATTTTCTTGCTCTTCAGATAAATTGTTATCTTGTATATATAATATATTGGTTTGATATGTTTTTTCAAAAAGCTCTTCATATAGCTCTTTTGACATATATACATAATGGGAAATGTAATTTTCTGCTATATGAGTTACTTTTACTTCTTTCGTTATATGATTTGCATCTTCTAGAATAATGGTATCTCCTACTTTTGCGTCTATTAATTGTGCTAATTTATCTGTTATGATAATTCCCTCTTCATTTAGTTCTATTTTTTGCTTTGTTTTTATTTCTCTTAAACTCATTATTTTATCTAATTGTGTATTATCTTTTGGAATAATAATCTGTACATCTTCTTGCAATTCTGCATTTTTTGTTGTTCCTGATATCATGTTAAGTTCAGCAACTTGCGTAATACCTTCTTGTTCTTCTAGTTTTGTTACAAAATCTTGTATTTGCGTTTCTTCCAAAGCACTTTTTAAACTAACTTGTATATCATAATGAAATATTTCTTCATATTGATTAGGTATAATGGCAGAAATAGAATCTTTTATTCCAAATCCTGTTAAAATTAATGCCGTACTACCACAAATGCCAAGTATTGTCATGAAAAATCTTTTTTTATAACGGAATATATTACGAATCGTTACTTTTTGAGTAAAGTTAAGTCTTTTCCAGATAGGTGTAATTCTTTCTAATAATACTCTCTTTCCTAATTTTGGAGCCTTTGGTCTTAATAGTGTTGCTGGTTGCTCTTTTGCTTCTTTTAAAACGGCATAAATTGTTGCTCCTACGATACATAAGTAAATCAAACCAAGTCCTATGGTAGCATAAGTGAAGTTAAAAGATACGATAATATCTGGCATCTTATACATCATACTGTACATCATCCAAATAATCCTTGGTAATAGTTGAAAACCTATGTTCATTCCTATAATTCCACCTATAATACTAGCCAAACTAGAATATAGGACATACTTTAGAGCAATGTCAAACTTATTATATCCTAGGGCTTTTAAAGTTCCTATTTCTTGTCTTTCTTCTTCAACCATTCTTGTCATAGAAGTTAAAGAAACAAGCGCTGCTATTGCAAAAAATACTATAGGGAATACAATACTTAAATTTTCTATACTATTGGTATCTTGTATGTAGCTTGCATATCCTTGATTTTGTTCTCTATCTAATACATACCATTCTGGATTTTTTATTTCATTTACTTTTTCTTTTGCATCTAATAATTTTGCTTCTGCTTCTTGAATTTTTGTATTAAATTCTTCCTTTTGTGTTTGTAATTCTGCTTCTGCAGTCTGTATTTCTTGTTTAGATTGTTCTATTTTTTGTCTTGCACTAGCAATTTGTGCATTTGTACTTGCTTTCGTTTCTTGCAGAGTTTTTTCTTGTTCTTCTATAGTTGCTTTTCCTTGCGCTAATTGTGCTTCTGCTTGTTGTAACTTTTCTTTTCCTTGCGCTGTTTGTTCTTCTATTTGCGCAATTCCATTTTTTAATTGCACTTGATTTTGTTCTAGTGACTTTTTTTGTGTTTCTATCTCTTGTTTAGTTTGCTCTAATATTGTTTTTTCTTGCTCTGTAATATCTTCTTTTTTTAGTTCCTCTATGATTTTTTCATACTGTTCATTGATTGTAGTTAAACTTGTTTCTACTGTTTGTAAGTTTTTTTGTAATTCTTGTTTTTGTGTTTCTGCCTGAGCAAAAGATTGTTCTGCCTGCTTTTTTTCTTCTTCATACTGTGTTTGACTAGTTTGTAATGTTTGTTTGGCACTCGCTATTTGTTGTTCTGCTTGGCGAAACTTGCTATTTGCTACTGATTGTTGCTCTTCTAATTCTTGTTCTCCACTTGCAATTTCTGCTTTTCCTTCATTAATTTGATTTTCTGCTTCAGCAATTTTATTTTCTCCATCTTGTTTTTGCGTATTAAGTTCGTCTTGTGCCTCTGTTATTTTATCATTTGCTTTTGTAATTAAGCTATTGTACCTTGCTTGTTCTCTTTCTTCTTTTATTTCTTCTATTTTATCTTTAGTATCTTTTACGTATTCTTTATATTCTGTTGAATTGGTTGTATAATTTTGTGCATTTTGTAATGTAATGTATATCTCTGTAAAAATATCAGACTGTATATTTTCTTTAGGCACATATATATAATAGTCTACTTTTCCAGCTCCTAAATTACTTGTTCCTTTTTCCATAGATATATATAGTGGGCTTTGTGCAGTTCCTGTTATGACTAGTTCTTTTTCCTTTAATGTCGGGCTTTGTTCTTCATCCTCACTGGTTTCTTCGGTATCTTCTTCTACTTGAATTGTGTCACCAATTTTCTTGTTTGTTACTTGTAAAAACAAAGGCTCTACTAAACATTGATTAGCATTTTCTGGCATCTTTCCTTCTACAAGTCGAGGCTTATTTACCTCTTCTATACTCATAACTTTTGTTACCAATTCTTTATCTTCTGTTTTAATCAATACGTCTTTACTATATGTACCATATACATTCTGGACATTTTCTATATTTTTTAAAGCATCTATATCTTCTTGCGTTAACCCTAATGTAGACATGACTTGTATATCATAAACATTCTGATTTTGGTAATATTGGTTGATACTATTTAACATATCTGGCGAAGTAGCTCTAAGCCCTGCAAAAAAGCCTACTCCTAAAAGAGCCATTAAAAGAATAGAAATAAATCTTTTATAGCCTATTTTTATTTCTTTAAAGCTATCTTTTATTAGTGCTTTTTTCATACCATCAACTCTTTTCTTTACCATTCTATTTCTTCAATTGGTTTTGGTTCTTTGTTTATTTCAACACTTTCTGCTGTTCCATTTTTAAAACGAATAATTTTATCTGCCATTGGTGCAATAGCTGCATTATGCGTAATAATAATAACTGTCATATTTTCTTTTCTTGCTGTATCTTGTAATAATTTTAATATTTGCTTTCCTGTTTTATAATCTAATGCTCCTGTTGGTTCATCACATAATAACAATTTAGGATTTTTTGCTATTGCTCTTGCTATTGCTACTCTTTGTTGCTCCCCACCAGATAATTGTGAAGGGAAATTATTTTTTCTATCTGCTAAACCTACTTTCTTCATTATTTTTTCTGGATCTAAAGAATCTTTGCATATTTGAGTTGCTAATTCTACGTTTTCTATTGCTGTTAAATTTTGAACTAAATTATAAAATTGGAATACAAAACCTATATCTTCTCTTCTATATTTAATTAATTCTTTATTTTTTAATTTGGATATATTTTTATTATCTACAATTACATCTCCTGAAGTTGCTGTATCCATTCCTCCAAGTATATTTAATGCAGTAGTTTTTCCTGCACCACTAGGTCCTACAATAACTACAAGCTCTCCTTTTTCAATTTGCAAATTAGCTTTATTTAGGGCTTTTATTGTAACTTCTCCCATTTTATATTCCTTGCATACTTGTTTAAACTCAATATATGCCATAGTCTTCACTCCTTTTTCGAGTTTTTTCCATTTTTATTATACTATAACTTTTTTATTTTGTCATGAAAATTATATTACATTTTTATGAATTTTATATGACCAAAATAAGCTTTTCTTTCTTTTTTTGCTGTTTTATGCTATAATACTTATAGTTTGTTATTTAGGAGTGATTTTTTCGTGAATGAATTTAAAGAAAATTTGAAATATCCAGTTTCTGAAGAAGAAGCTAAAGAACATATGCGTAACTTAACTGCATTAGGTATGTATGAGTATTATTTAGACTTTTATGGCAATAGTAATATTCAAGAATATTTGAATACTATTGTTGCTTCTCTTTTAATGACCTATCATAAAAGATTTGATGGCTTTACTGTAGAAATTCCCTATCGTTTTAAGGCTCCTGCTAGTATTCGTTCTAAATTAGAAAAATATGCCAATGAATTTAAAGAATTATCTGGTCCTATAAAGCCTATAAAGGATAATTTTGCAATGAAAGTGGTTTCTTATAACTTTCCTCCTACTTTCTTTTCTAAAGATAAAGAAATCATGAATTTAATTTTAGAAAAACAAGAAAATTATGCCTTTCTGGGAGAAATGCAAGAGTTTAAGAGTACACTTGTAGAGGATGATTTTTCTCGTCCATCACAATTTTTATATAACTGTACAAAATTAGAATATCTACAAAATTGCAAAAAAATATTACAAAAACTAATTAGGTTACTTAACCCTCAAGCAGTAAATTTAATTTCTTATTATGAAAATTTACTACATTCTGTGGATAATTCTTTAGAATTTGTTAGGGTTACAGATGTTGATGCTAAAATTGATGATGATGACTTAACCAACAATGAAATTAACTTTTTTAAATTACTTGATGACTTTAGTTCTAGAATTCCAGATAAATTAGACTTAGCTATTTTAACTAAACAAGTATCTTCTCTTTTTGAAAACAATGAAATATTTAAAGATTTAGGTGTTTCTTTATCTGATATAAGTCATTATAAAAGAACAGAAAATGGTTTTGTCTCTAATTTTCTCTATTTTGATACTCTTGTTGGAACAATTGAATGTCAAATTCAGTCCTTTCATGAATTTGAAGAAAGTAATTTTGGTTTTACTGCTCACGCTAATCTAACTGGTAAATCCATCAAACCCCTTCCTATTCCTTCTCTTAACGAGAAGAAACAGATTAAAGAATTTATTTCTCAAATTCATGATATTGCGCCAAAATCTTATGTAGCTAGAATGGATACCTCTGAAAAAGATAGAGTTCTAATTAGTCAATCTGGGGATTATCAAAATTATAAAAATGTAACCAGTCAGGTTACCAAAGGTGGCTCTTTAGAAAAATATCTTCATAATTATTTTAGCAAATTATATGCTGTAAAGGATTCTATATTTAACACTTCTGAAAAGACGTTAAGTTATATGGATTCTGATATTTACGATTACATTCATAGTGAACGTTTTCAAGAATTCAAAAAAACTCATACTAGAAGTAATCGTGATGACTTAGAGAAATAATTTAGAAAATTAGTATTTCTTTTGAATACGATAAGAAGTAAAACTTTTTAGTTTTCTTTAAAAAGTTTTACTTCTTGTATTTTCATTCTAATCCTTTTATATATCTATATATTTCTCCCCAGTTGTATAATACTTGCACATATGGATTATTCTTAATATCATAAGATGGTGCATCTTTTAAGTAAATCGTTTTGATATGTGCCTGTGCTACACTTTGGCATTTTTGATAAGAATCGTCTATCATAATATCAATTTCTTCTTTTTTACATATTTCTGCTTTGTTTTCTGTTGCCCAATAATATTTTTCAAAGATATTTAAATGCTCTTTTTCTAATCTTTCCATTGTAACGGGTATCATATCTTTATTGATTCCGCCTCTAGCAGTAATTAGGTAGAGCTTGTGTCCTTCTTCTTTTAACATGGGCAATACTATTTTTACCCCTGGCATAAAGTTAGATTCTTTAGTAATTTTTGTGTGATATTTTTTTATAAAACCTTCTATTTCTTCTTTTGACCAGTTAAACCTTTGTTGAAATTTAATCTCTTGATTATCTATTTTACTATTCTTATGTAAGTCTAATATATCATATAGTTCAGAATATACTCGGTATTCTTTTTCAGAATCAAATATTACTCCATCTAAATCTATTCCTATCTTCATATTGATTTCCTCACTTATTCTATCTAATTATTTCACTTTCAAAATATTGTTCTTGAAAATATGTTAAATGTTTAATTTCTTCATCTGTATAATTTTTCTCTTTTGGTACAACAACTAATTTATCGTCATCGTCATTATTCCTATGTATTACTGCTATACATTTTCCTTCAAAGTTTTCAATTGGTTTTTCTATTCCTAGAATATAACAGTCTAATTCTTCCCCATCAGAACTTTTGGTATTAGGTATATATCCATAATTTATAGGATATACATATTGATATGTAGGATGTTTACTGTTGATGGGTCTATCTATTTTTACTTGAACCATATTACCTATATATGCATAGGACTCTCTTTGCTTTGCCTGCAGAGCTTTCTTATATTCATCTATTCCAAAATCAATTGTTGGAACTATTTGCTTTTTATCTTTCATTTCTAAGAATTCATCTATTGTTACCCATTTTGCTTCTACTACTTCTTTATCACAAAATTGCAATTCTTCTACATTAATATTTCTTCTAAATAACCATAGATCTTTGAAATCTGCAGGCACCTTTTCTCTTTTTATTTCTTTTAAATAGATTGCCTCTTTCTTAGTAAATTGAATTCCTATTTCTTCTTGTAGTTCTCTTATAATTCCTTCCAGGCTTGTTTCTCCTGCTAAAATAGATCCTCCGTTACATTCCCACAGTAATCCATAAGTTTTATTGGCAGCACGTTTACTTATTAAAATTTTATTATCAGAATTTATAATAATTCCTGTTACAACTATATGATATTCATTTTCTTTAAAGATATATACATCTCTTTGTGCTATTCTTCCTGTTTTTTCTCTATTTTGATTATAGATATCCCAGAATTCTTTCATAATATCTCCATTTACTAAAGATTTATTTTATTATGTCTTTCCATATTTCTTCTTTGAAACCAATATAAATTTCTCTATCTGCTATAAATAAAGGTCTTTTGATAAGCATTCCGTCACTTGCTAATAATTGTATTTTTTCTTCGTCATTCATATTAGGCAATTTTTCTTTTAAGTTTAATTCTTTATATTTTAGTCCACTTGTATTAAACCATTTTTTTATATCTTTTTTACTCATCTTAATCCATTCTTTTAGTTCTTCTTGTGTTGGCGTTTCGGTAACAATATTTCTATCCTCAAATTCAACACCGTTTTCGTTTAGCCATTTTTTTGCTTTTATGCAAGTAGAACATTTTGGATATTCTATAAAAATGTTTTTCATTTTTACCTCCTCATTTATTTTAATTATCTTAATATATTTTCATACTATATTTTCTTATTCAAGTTTTCTTAAATCGCCATAAGTTAATTCTTTATGTATTTTTTGATTTATCTTTGAATTTAGGAGTTTTTTTATTATTTATTTTTTGATTTTTTATAATTTGCTGTAGATTTTTCCTCTCTATTAGGTTATTTTTATATAAGCTATAGTCTTTCCTTAATATTTAGCTATATATTCTTCTGTTGGCATTTAAAATTTAAATTGAATTCTATATACTTAGTTTTATAATATCTATACTAATTTTTTCTATATACAGCTTCTTTTTATAGCATGAATCTGGTTATATTTATATCATATTTTTATAATTTTCTCAATTACTTATGTGTAATTATATAAGTTTGATTTTGATTATTCGTAAAATTAGAGGTAAATACTTCATATTATTTTATTTTTTGTTATTATTAATATTCTCTGCTATTAATAATTTATTTTTGTGTGTCTGATGATGGCTTGTTTAAATATTGTTTAAAGCTTCTTGGATATGATAAGGTATACATAAGTTTATTTTTAATGCTTTTTAAAGGATTTTTTATGTGATTAAGACCTTCGGGTTATGAGAATGGGTTGACTGGTTTTTGAACTTTAGTGGAATCAAGGGTTTTAGCTGATATTTTAGTAC
>CALWZX010000066.1 GCA_944386125.1 uncultured Clostridia bacterium
TGTTTTTGATTTATCCCCATTTTTCTTTTTATATTTCTAATATTCTTTGTGTTAAATTTTTTACATCTGCATATTGTATATATCCAAAATGTCCACATAAATATTTTCTTGCCTCTTTGCTTTGTATTTCTCCTACTTTTATTTTATATTGTAATTCTTTTATTTTCTTCTTTAGTTTTTGTTTTCCTCTATCTCGTATTTTTAGTCTATAACTATTGATTTTATATCCACAAAAATTTACTCCTTGTTTACTTTTAAAAATTTGTGTTTTTTCATTGAGTTCTAATTCTAACGTTTTTGCTAAAAACTCTGTAATTTTCTTTAATAACTTTTTTGCTTCTTCTTTTGTTTTTACCATAATCACACTATCATCTAAATAACGAAAGTAGTATTTACAATACAACTTATGTTTTATATATTGATCTACTTCGTTTAAGTAAATATTGGCAAACATTTGTGAAGTATAATTTCCTATAGCTAATCCTGTTTTTCCTTCATTCGAATATATAATTTCTTTTAATAGCCATAATACATCTGTATCTATTATTTTTCTATGTAATATTTTATATAAAATATCTTTGTTAATATTTTGAAAGTATTTTCGTATATCCATTTTTAATATATAGTATTCTTTCCATGTTCTTTCTAAATGTTTCATTGTTTTTTGTACATCTAAACAGGCTTTATGCATTCCTCTTTGTTTTAAACATGCATAACTTGTATGTATAAATGTTGGTACAAAATATGGTTCTAAAAAGTTGTCTACTACCCATCTATGTACTATTCTATCTATATATCTACTTTTTTCTATTTTTCTTAACTTTGGCTCTGTTATATAAAATACTGTATATCCTCCATGTTGATATGTTTTATTTTTTAACTGTTCATATAGCCATTGAATATATTCTTCCTGTTTTAGTGAAAAGAGTATCATCTCTTTTCGAAAGCCTTTTCCCTTTTTACTTAAGTTATGTGCTTGCATAAGTGATGCATAACTTAACTTTTTTTCATACTCATTTCTGATTGTTTTTGGCATAATATTTAATTAATCCCCCTACTAATTTTCCTATTTCATGAATATGTTCCATACATACTTTATATTTCTTTTCATCTATCCAATGATTATTGAACATAATTCTTACATATATCCTTTGCATAATTAATTCTGCATCCATTATATTGCAATAGTATAGTTTATTTCCTATTTTATATATGTAAATTGCTGATTTTAACAATGTGTATACACTGTTTTTATATTCACTACCTATATTAAACTTTTCTGTTCTAGGCAATTTTACAAGCATTTTTAATACATATTCTATATAGTTTTCTATTTTTGGTATTAATATTAAATTATCTTCTTGTTTCATTTTTCACCCTCTTTTTGACTTTCTATCATTTTATAAAATGCTTGTAAATATTCATCTTCTTTATATTTTTCTATTTTTCCACATAATAGGCAGTTTATATTTTTTGCAGTTTCCTTATGTTGTTTTCCTACTTTTCTGATTACTTCTTGCAAACTTTTTTCTTTACTGTTATATGCATATATCACATAACTATATTTTATTTTGTCTAGTTTTTCTATATATTTTTCTAGGGCTATTACTGGAAAACCTACCTTACAAGTATTATTTTTAAAGCAACTACATTGCAATTGTAATTTTTTATGTAATATTACTGCATCTTCTTCTGTTGCTATATAAAAGTTTCCCAATTTTACCAATACTATTTTTCCCTTTTCCTTTTTCTTTAATAATTCTAACATTCTACTAAAACTCATCTTTATTTTCCTCCTTTTATATAGCTTTTTGACACACCAAAAAGCCACACTCCTTTAGGTGTGTGGCGTAACGCCTTTAGGTGGAAAATTTTTTCATTGACCTACTTACGTAGCTCTATTCAAAAATTTTCCACTTCTAGCGTTCTTCGCTCGCTAGAACTCGTATATTCTAACTTACTTGGTTATTCTATTTTTCTACTATCTTATGTTACTATCTTTTCTTTCACAGCTCACAACTACATATATAAGCTGAACCTAAAACCGATAGTTCTTGTAGCTGATAGCGGCTGTACTGAAGATGCGGTAAGCCGTGTTGTAGTTGCTACTGCTGAAATAACCTCCCCTAACCGTGCAAGGGTACGCATGGCTCGTATGGGTGTAGCTTGAATACTCTGTTGTCCATTCCCATAAATTAGATGCCATATCATTGATTTTACAAACTTCGTCTTGTTTTGTTCCTGTATCTGTTAATTGATTATTGATTGATGGTCCGTCTTGATTTGCATAATCTTTTCCAGTTGCCTCCTGTATATACACAATTGCCGTATCCCATGCATAACTATTCATTAAATCACTTTTTACACTACTACTTCCACTGTATGTATTAATCGCTACTTTTGATGCATCTACTTGATTAATAAAATTCCACAATGTTCCTTCTGTATAACTCATACTAGCTTCTGAATATCCTTCTGATTCTTTACTTGCTGCCTTATAATCATCAATACTTGTTCCACTTGCAAAACTTGCCTCATATCTTGCTATATAGTAGCCTCCATTTGTTCTTACACTATTTACAAAACCTGCCAAATCTTTGGCCGTTGCATTTAATCCATCTGTTCCATCGCTTGCTACTCCTTCTCGATATTCTGATAATTCTGTATAATATGATTTGATTATTTCTGTATCTCCATGCTTTAAGTAATTCTCTGGTTCCTCTTCTGTATAAGCTGCTTGTACTAATGTTGGCTCTCCATTTGTTGCCTCGTCTCCAAATGTATATCTTCCTAATATAATTTCATTACTTGTACTTTTATCATCTTTTATAAATGTTCCTACTGGTATCCACACAAACTGACTTCCTTGTACTGCTGCATCTCCTGATGCACTTACATCTTCTATCACTATTCCTTGCTGTACAGTATCCCCTGAATCTTCTGCTACTTTAAATCCTGCTGGCACCTGCACCACATTTCCATGTTCATCTTCAAGTGGTGTTTTAGTGTCAAATACTTCTCCACTTTCTTTTGCTTGTTCTATTTCGCTCTTGTCTTCTGGTGTAGTTCCTCCTCCTTGCCCACTTGTAATTTTATCTATTTCATCTGTAATACTATTAAATCCTGCCTGAGTATTAACTTCTGCATCATACATACTATTTGCACCTTCTTGTGCCTTCTTAAATATGCCTTGGTCTCCTAGCACCATATTCATACTTACTGCTGCTAGTATAATTAAAATAACTATTGTCACCACTAATGCAATTAGGGTTACACCTTGCGAAGTTCTTTGCTTATTTTTTTCTTTCATCTTTCTTCCCCTTCCTTTGTTTTTTATTTTTGCTTTTTCCTTTTTGTTTATTTTTTATTTCTTTTCTCTTTTATACTTAAAATCTAAAACTCTAAAGTACTTCTGTACTTATTTTAGATTTCAAAGAACTTCTTTATTTTCCATTCATACTTTTTCGTTTTAGCTTTTAAGCTATTTTTATTTTACAAAACTTTTTTCTTTTTTGCAATATCTTTTTTCATCTTTTTGTTGTATTTTTTATTACAATTTTATTACAATTTTATTACAAAATATGAAGCAGTTAGCTTTCTAACTGCTTTATTTTATGTTTTTGTGTATTTATCTATTACAACATCCAAAGTTTGTAAATAATAATAAAAAGATAATGATGAAAAATAATATTTCTGAGTTGTTGCAACATCCGCCAAATAATCCACCAAATGTACCTCCGTTATTTCCGCATCCACAACAATTTCTAACTTCTTCTTGCATTTTTTTACCTCCTCTTTTTCTTTATAGAATATAGTATTCAATTTGCATTTTTTATGTTACAATAGATTTAGAAAAAAATATAAAGGATGAAATATATGGATACACAAATTAAAAAAATCGAACTACTTTCTCCTGTTGGAGATTTTGAATGTTTAAAAGCTGCTGTACAAAATGGTGCAGATAGCGTATATTTTGGTTCTACCTCTTTTAGTGCCAGAGCTTCTGCTACTAACTTCTCTGATGACACTTTACAAGAGGCTATTACATATGCCAAATTAAGAGGTGTTAAAACTCATCTTACATTAAACACTTTGCTTACCAATCACGAATTATTACCTGCATTAGAAATTGCAAAGAAAGCCTATTCTTATGGAATAGATGCTATTATTGTTCAAGATTTAGGTCTTGCTACTTTATTAAAAAAAGAGCTACCTCTTCTTCCTCTTCATGCTAGTACTCAAATGACAATTCATAACTTAGATGGTGCTTTAGCATTACAAAACCTTGGCTTCGAGCGAGTAGTTCTTTCTAGAGAACTCTCTATGGAAGAAATAGCGTATATTTCTGAACATTGTTCTATAGAAACTGAAGCATTTATTCATGGAGCTTTATGTGTTTGCTATTCTGGTCAATGTTTATTTTCTAGTATGATTGGAGGACGTTCTGGAAATAGAGGTAAGTGTGCCCAACCTTGTCGCCTACCATATGAGCTATTGTCTCACGATTCTGAAGGGAACACTAGAAAGTTAGATTCCGGCTATTTATTAAGTCCTAGAGATTTATGTGGCCTTTCCTATATTCCTCGTATGATTGATGCAAATGTTACTTGTTTAAAAATAGAAGGAAGAATGAAAAGTCCGGAATATGTTGCTACAGTAACTAGAATTTATAGAAAATATATTGATATGTACTATTCTTCTGAAGAATATTCTATTGATCCAGAAGATAAATTAGAATTATTACAAGTATTTAACCGTGGAGGCTTTTCTGAAGGACATCTTTCCTCTTCAGCTAATACCAATCTCGTTTTTAAAGATAAACCAAACAACATGGGAATTTACCTAGGAAACGTTGCTAATATTTATCCTGCCAAAAAACATGTTTTTCTTAATTTAGATAATTCTCTTGCTATAGGAGATACTATTCAATTTGAAAAAGAACCTACCAAATATCACGTTTCTGAATTAATAGTTAATAAAACAAATCATAGTGAAGTATCTGCAGGAAAGTTAGTAGAATGTGGTAGGATGAAAGGAAATATACACATTGGCGATAAAGTATATAAATTAGAAAGTCAAGCTCTTTCTAAACAAATTGCTAGTACTTATCAAAATGTAGAAAATAAAAAAATTCCTCTTTCTGCCCATATGGTTATTAAGAAGAATGCACCTATTCGTTTATGTGTTTCTACTTTAGCTTCAAATAATGATTTAGCACAAAAAATAGAAGTATCTGCTACTTCAGATATTTTCCCTGAAGAAGCTACCTCTATGCCAATTAGTAAAGAGAGAATTATTGCTCAACTTACCAAAACAAAGCAAACTTTATTTAACTTTGAAAAGATAGATATTATTTTAGGCGATAATCTTTTCATTCCTTCTATTCGTACAATTAATGAATTAAGAAGAAATTGCCTTGAACAAATTACTCATATTATGGAAGAACGTATGAGACGTAAATTGCCTGTTAAAGTACCTGTTAATATTTCTACTCCTATAACACCTATGATTAAACCTAAAATTTCGGTATTACTCAATGTATTACATACTGATTTTGATTATCAGAAACTACAGGGAATTTCTCAATTATATATTCCTTTGCATTATTTTATCAATAAAGAATATGAAGTAAAACTACAAGTGCTTTGCCAAACATTTTCTGTATTGATTTATTTGCCTCCTATTATTCGACTAAATGTTATCAATATTTATAAAAATGCTATAGATGCAGCTCTTCAGAAATACCCTATTGCTGGAATTATTTTTTCCAACCATGTGACCTATGATATTTTATCAGAGTTACGCCAACAATATCCTAAATTACAATTTGTTGCAAACTCTACTTTTAATGTATACAACACGGAAAGCATTTTAGCTTTGCAAGATATGGGATATCAAACAATTACACTTTCTCCTGAATTAAACCAAGATACATTTTATAGTTTAGGTGGTACTCATACAGAAATGATTGTATATGGAAAAATTCCTATTATGTATATGAATTATTGTCCATTAGGTAGTTCTAATAAATGTTACCCTACTTGCCCAGCTTATTGTAAAAATACAAATCAAAAATATGATTTGCAAGATCGATTAGGATATTCCTTTAGAATCCTTCCTTCTTCGTTGCAAACCATTACTACAGTTTTTCATAGTAAAACTCTTTCTATCGCACCTAATCCAATATTTGGTTCTTATCGTATTTGTATTTTAGATGAGTCTATTGAAGAGATACAAACTATTATAGATACTTACTCTCAATATCAATCTTTAACAGGAAATGATTTTACTAGTGGAAATTGGAATCGTGAAATTTAACTTATCCTTTATGGATAGGTTTTCTTTTTATTTTCAATATACCATCTAAACTGATATAGTACATATTTTTATCTTGATAAATAGGATTGATAAAATATGTACAATTTTTTTGCCTTTCTACAGGTACAAAGTGAGGATATAATATGCCTAAAGTCATACCAATAGCTGCTGTTGCATATGAAGTTAGAATGGCATCCTCTGTTCCAATATTAATTTTTAAATCTAGCTTTTCTAAACGAATTTGTATTCTTTTAAGAAATTGTTTTAAATACCCTCTTGCTTTATTTTTTTTCATTATTTTTTCAATTTTTTGTTTTTCTTTTTGCCAAAACCAATTTTTTAATTTTTTCACGGAAATTGTATAACTTGCTATTTTTAATTTATCTAATAAATAAAGTGAAATTTTTAATTTAGCAGTATTAGAAATTTCTTTTTCACTCTGCAAAATAAAATGCTGTATTTGAATCTGCACACTAGAAAATAATAGAAGTAATGTTATTACACTTAATAGTACAAGGATTCCCAAAAAAATTAAAACTAATAGCATACTATTTCCTCCTTACTTTGTAATGATTGCTATTAGTTTTTCCCATATATTGCTAATTATACTTATTAACTGATTTTCTTTACTTTTTCTACTACTATGTCGCCAAAAATTTGATTTTGTGTAGTAGTAACTTTATTTCTTCTTGATAATTCTAGTAACCCTGAAAAAGCAGTTACTACCTCTTGTTTATTGTGCTCTGATACTCTATATAACTTATTAAATATAAATCTTGGCTTTTTAAGTAGTTCTCTAAACATTTCTTTTACTTTGCTTCCTACTGTATAGGTATCTGTTATTGCAATTTTTTTAATGTTTTCTGCATTCTCATTAACTCTTGAAGAATTTTTTTCAATAACTTCTTTATATTTTTCTACTAATATCTGTTTTTCATAGGTTTTATCTAATACCTGTTTAGGAAGCTCTATTATTTCAGGTTGTTTGCTATATCGTTTTCCAAAATGTTCTTCATTTTCTCTTAATTTTTTGGAAATCTCTTTATATTTTTTATATTCTATAATTCTTTGTAATAATTCTTCCTCAGTTAGCTCTTTTTCATCTTCTGTCTCAATAGGAAGTAACGATTTAGATTTTAAATATACCAATGTAGATGCCATAATCAGAAATTCACTAGTTACCTCTAAGTTCATTGTTTCCATTTGATTAATATAATCTATATATTGATCGGCAATATCACTAATTTTAACATCACAAATATTCATTTTATTTTTATCAATCAAATGACACAATAAATCTAATGCTCCTTCAAAATTATCTATTTTTATAGCATATTTTTGTGTTTCTAAAGATATCAAATTTTGCACAATGTTTCCTCCTTA
Source organism: uncultured Clostridia bacterium (assembly GCA_944386125.1). Classification (GTDB taxonomy): domain Bacteria; phylum Bacillota; class Clostridia; order TANB77; family CAG-508; genus UMGS1663. Next base: position 7,702 of record CALWZX010000066.1, read on the forward strand.
TTCTTCTAATAGCTTTATAGCTTCATTGATATTTTCTTCTTGGTAACCTTTTTTTAAAAGATATGCTCGAATTTCATATTCTTCTTTCCCTACCATTTTTTTATAGACAATATTTTTAGCTGATTGTTTTTCATACTCTTCTAATTCTTCTCGTGCTTCTGCAATATATTGTTCTATATTTTCTAAAGAAATGCCTTTTGTTAATAGCTTATATTGTATCTCTTTTATAGAAAGGCTCTTAAGAGCTATGATTTCTTGTATAGCTCTTTTAATATAATCCTTATCATTAATATAGCCTATTTGTTTTAATTCTTCTATAACATCTTCTAAAAGTTCTTGACTGATTATAGTTTTAAACTTCGTTCTTACTTCTTTTTCTGTTCTTTTTTTATATAGTATATATTTTAATACTTTTGTTTTTGCATTATCAAATTCTTCTATTGTATACATATTTTATACTTCCATCTTATTTTATTCTTCTACTTCTTCCTGATCTTCTTGTTCTTCTTCTCCTAGACTTTTTTCAAAAGCCTCATTGAAGTTAGCTCTTATTTTATTTTCTATTTCTTTTGTTACTTCTGGGTTATCTTGTAAATATTTTTTTACATTTTCTCTTCCTTGTCCAATTCTTTCTCCATTGTAACTAAACCAAGAACCACTTTTTTCAATAATATCTAGGTTAACTCCTATATCTAATATATTACCTTCTTTTGAGATTCCTTTACCATAAACAATATCAAATTCAGCCTCTCTAAAAGGTGGAGCTACTTTATTTTTAACAACCTTTACTCTTGCTCTATTTCCTACTACTTCTCCATCTTGTTTAATATTTTCTATTTTTCTAATATCTAGTCTAACAGAAGCATAGTATTTTAAAGCTCTACCACCTGCTGTTGTTTCTGGATTTCCAAACATAACTCCTACTTTTTCTCTTAATTGGTTAATAAATACAATTACACATTTTGACTTATTAATTGCTCCTGCTAATTTTCTTAAAGCTTGTGACATAAGCCTTGCTTGTAGACCAATATGAGAATCTCCCATATCTCCATCAATTTCTGCTTTTGGCACTAATGCTGCAACAGAATCTATAACAATAATATCTAATGCTCCACTTCTGATTAAAGCTTCTGCTATTTCTAAAGCTTGTTCTCCTGTATCTGGTTGAGAAACAATTAAGTTATCTATATCTACTCCTATATGTTTTGCATATACTGGGTCTAAAGCATGTTCTGCATCAATAAATGCTGCTTCTCCCCCCATTTGTTGTGCTTCTGCAATCATATGTAAAGCAAGTGTTGTTTTTCCTGAAGATTCTGGTCCATATACTTCTATAATTCTTCCTCTAGGAATACCTCCTATTCCTAAAGCTATATCTAAACTTAATGCTCCTGTTGGAATAGCTT
>CALWZX010000067.1 GCA_944386125.1 uncultured Clostridia bacterium
TTATTGATAGCAAACATCACGTATGTTGACTGACATATGTTGTAATATCCTTTTCTTGTATTTGCACAATTAAAAGCTATTTCATCTTTAACTCCTAGTTGTTTAAGGGCTTCATATCTTGTTCTTATTTTCTTCCACTGTTTCCATATTATTACCCTTATTCTTGTTCTTAGATGTTGCTCTATTTCTACTAGCTTTTTCTTCATATTTGCTATTCTAAAGTAATTTACCCATCCTCTTACTAGATAATTTATCTGTTTTATTCTATTATCTAAGCTTATACTCCATTTTCTTTTTGTTAATTGTTTCAACTTTCTTTCTAACTTCTGATAAGATTTCAAGTGTGGCTTTGGTTTCCATTTTCCACTTCTACTATCTCTCCAAAAGCTAAATCCTAAGTATTTCGTTCTGGTTGGTCTTGTTACTTTACTCTTTTCAGCATTTACCTTTAGTCCTAATTTCTTTTCTATGTATTTTGTTATTGAAATTAGTACCCTATTGGCTGCTTTTTCGCTTTTAACAAGTATTATACAATCATCTGCATATCTTACAAAGTTTAGTCCCCTTGCCTCTAACTCTTTATCTAATTCATTTAGCATAATGTTGCTTAGTAATGGGCTTAGATTTCCTCCTTGTGGTGTTCCTTCTGGTGTTGATTTTATCCTTCCATCTTCCATTACTCCAGCACTTAGATATTTTCTTATTAATGACACTACATCTCCATCTTTTATTGTTCTTCCTATTATTGTTATTAGTCTGTCTTGGTTTACTGTGTCAAAGAATTTCTCTAAATCTAGGTCTACTATCCAGTCATATCCATCATTTAGCAACTCTAATGCCTTTACTACTGCTTGCTCACAACTCCTACCTGGTCTGAACCCATAGCTATTGTCACTAAACTGCTTTTCAAATATTGGACTTAGCACTTGCACTATTGCTTGCTGTATTATTCTGTCCATTACTGTTGGTATTCCTAGATTTCTCATTTTGCCATTTTCTTTGGGTATTCTTACTCGTCTTACTGGTTGGGGTTTGTATCTTCTTCTCCTTATTTGCTTCAGTATTCTATCTTTGTTTTCTTTGATGTACTTTGATACTTCTTCAACTGTAATTCCGTCTACTCCTGATGCTCCTTTGTTCTGATATACTTTCTTGTATGCCTTGTTTAAGTTTTCTTTGGTTAAGATTCCTTCTAAAAGTTCCATATCTGTTTTCTTCTTTCCCTTCCGTAGCTAGATAAAACATTGATTTTGAGTAACCCTCTGAGATACGCTCATGCTCTCCTCATTAACACATTCTAATTTTCTTATCTAACACTAAAACTTTGGTAGCGAAAACACCACAAATTGTTCAGTCCTTCAAAAAAAAAAATTTTTTCTACTATGACCTCGGCTGACTTCTTGTGATAAACCTTTTTTCGACCACTATTTCTAGTGTCCACAAGACCTCACAGGGTAAGCCACTTAACTTTCCTCTTTTACTCGCTAAATTTACTGCATAAGGTTACGTATATCTTTTGGGCTTAAACTTGTTTGGTAGCCTTGCCCTCTTATACAGCCTTAGTATTTAGTTTTTGTACAACGAGCCAAGATTTTGATACACACTTCCTCCACTTCCATCTCACGATGGATAGCTTGTGCTTCTCTATGTGGTTAGCGATATATACCCCCACTCTGGACTTTCACCAGTTAGTTAAGCGACATGCCTGTCGCACCAAGAAAAATAAAAATGTGGATAAACATCCACATTTTTATTTTATTATATTCTTACTACTCCACCAATAGTTCTATTCATAGACTCATTATTATTATTTAAAGCTGTAGCTCCTCCTGCAAGTACAACAACATCACCTTTATTTACATATCCCATTTCTTGAGCCATTTTTATTCCTTTTTCTATCACTTCGTCAGCATTTTTTCCATCTTTTACAAGAATTGGTGTTGTATCCCATGCTAAAGCTAATTGTCTATAAGTTTTTTCGTTAGTTGTTAATGCATAAATTGGACAATTTGGATGATAGCTTGCTAATAATTTTGGTGTATCTCCTACTTCTGTGTAAGCAAATATAGCTTTTGCTTCCATCTCCATAGCTGTTCTTGTAACTGTATGTGCAATTTTTAGTTCATAATTATCATCTACATTGTTAACTTCTTTTTTGCAAAGTCTTTTCCAATAATTAATGTCTTTTTCTACTGCATTAGCAATCTTTGACATAGCATTTACACATTCTACTGGATATTTTCCCATTGCACTTTCTCCTGAAAGCATAACTGCCCAAGTTGCATCATATATAGCATTAGCCACATCACTGATTTCTGCTCTTGTTGGTCTTGGATTTTCTGTCATTGTTTCTAACATTTGTGTTGCGGTAATAACAATTTTTCCTGCATTATTGCATTTTTTGATAAATTCTTTTTGAAGAATTGGTACCTCTTCAAAAGGAACTTCTACACCTAAATCTCCACGCGCAACCATTACACCATCAGAAGCTTCAATAATTTCATCTATATTATCTACACCTTCTTGGCTTTCAATTTTAGAAATAATTTTGATATCTTTTCCACCATTTTCGTCTAATACTTTTCTTATAGCAAGTACATCTTCTTTACTTCTAATAAAAGATGCTGCAATATAATCAAAATCTTCTTTACAACCATCTATTAAGTCTTTAACATCTTTATCCTTTAATGCTGGTAGATTAATATGTGTTCCTGGTAAATTGATACTTTTTCTATTTCCTAGGTTTCCACCATTCATAACTTCACAAATAATGTCTTTTCCTTTTACTTCTTTTACGTCTATCTCAATTTTTCCGTCATCTATTAGAATTACTGAACCTACTTTTACATCTTTGTATAAATCTTTATAAGTAATGGTAGTTTTTGTATTATCTCCTACAATATCTTCATTAACTAAAGTAAAAGTATCTCCTGCTTTTAAAGTAACTGGTGATTCTTGTAATTTTCCAGTTCTAATTTCAGGACCTTGTGTATCTAATAATAAAGCAACTGGTAAGTTTACTTCTTTTCTTGCTTGTCTTACTGCATCAATAAACTTTCTTTGTTCTTCAATTCCTCCATGTGAGAAGTTAATTCTTGCTACATTCATTCCTTCTAGCATTAATTGTTTTAATACTTCTACATCTGCAGAAGCTGGTCCTATTGTACATACTATTTTAGTCTTTTTCATTTTTTTAGTTCCCCCCAACTATTTTTTTTAATTTCTTCTTAAACACGTTTACTATTATATAACTTTTTTATTGATATTTCAACATTTTTTTAGAATAATTTTACTTTTTTATTCTTCTTTTATAATACTTTTACTTCCATAATATGTTGCTATGAAATATCCTCCATAAATTACTACAATAAATATAGCTGTCAAAATAACTGAGGTTATTAAATCTTGTTTTCCCATAATGCTTAAAATTCCATTTGCTACTTGCATTCCAAAAATGGAATGTATACATGCTAATAATAAAGGAATTAAGAAAAAAATGGCAGTTTGCTTCCACAATGCTTTATTTAGCATTTTTTCATCTACACCAATTTTTCTCAAAACGGCATATCTTTCTTTATTATCTGAACTATCTGATAATTCTTTTAAAGCCAAAATTGCAGCACTAGAAATTAAAAATACAATTCCTAAATAGAGTCCTATAAATGTTGCAATTGCTGCAAGTCCAATACTCGAATCATATATAGCTATTTTGGTAATTACAGAATATATAGCTGTATCCTGAAGTAAAGGAATTTGACTCACATAATCTTCTACTTTCTGTTTTTCTTCTTCTGTATAACCTACATAATGTGCACTTAATATCTTGCACATTTCCCATTCCTCTTTTACACAATCATCAGGAACTATGATAATACCTGCATCTTGTGCTTGAGCCGCCATTTCAACATTTCCTTTAGTAAAACATTCTCTCATTTTTGGTTTTAATTCTCTTCCATTCAAAGTAAGTGTCTTTTCTTTTTCTAATGGCAAATCTCTTATTTCCTTAACTAAATCATAATTGCATAAAACCACATATTCATCATTTGCTAAATCTATTGTTTCATTTCCATATAAACGTGCTAACATGTTATAGTCTGAAACTTTCATAATCGTTTCTTCTGCTTCTGCCATAATATTAGGATATTTTTTTCTTGCCTCTTGTAAAGATTCTTCTCCTAAAGTATCTTGTAATGTTAACTCTGGTGTACTATATTCTGGTATTTCTACATAGTTGATAAATTTTCCTTCTATATCAAAGTTCTTATTACGTAATGTTTGTTCTATAGAAATTTTCGCATCTTCTTTTTCTTCTTTGCTTGCTTTTTCACTTACATCTAAGTATTTTTTTATGATTATATCACAAGGTGTTCCTTCTTCTAGTTCTGATGTCATAGAATTGTTAATTGAAATTGCTGAAGAGAAAATGCAAATCGTAAAAAACAATAACAAACAAATAACACTCATTGAAAAAACTGTAGAATTTATCTTACTATCTACCTGTTTTATAACAAACATATTTAAGTCTTTCATATATGTGCCATGAAAGTTTTTTACTACTTTTAATATAAATCCTGATAATGAATAGAAAAATAAAAATGTAGCAAAAATTCCCATAAATGTAGCTATAATTAAATTGTAAAAATTTCCACTACCTGATACAGAATCAATTGCTAAATAATATGCCACACTCAAAGTTCCTACTGCTATAATAAATAATATAACAGATAGTGCCGTATTTTTTATTTTTATTTTTTCGTTTTTTCTTGCTGCTGTTATTAAGTCAATTAATTTATATTTACTTGTTTTTATTAAATTCATTATCATTACAGCAAAATAAATTATGCCAAAATAAATAACTGTTTTTATTACTGCTGCTTGTGAAAAAACAAAGGTAAATTCTGTCATATCTGCTGCAAATAATTTTGCTACTAAAACAGACATAAGTTGCGAACCTAAGATTCCTATTACTAATCCTATTCCTAAAGAAAACGCTCCTATAAGAAATGTTTCTAATAAAAGTATCCATGAAATTTGTTTTCTTCCCATTCCCAGTAGCATATATAAACCAAATTCTTTATTTCTACGCTTAATTAAAAAGTTATTGGCATATATAATTAAAAAAGCAAGTACTATAGAGATAAACATAGAAAGTACTCCTAGTACTTGAACCATAATTTCTATCATTTCTCTTTTAGATTCTGATATTTGAAGCATAGCATATTGACTATCCATACTATTAAAAATATAAAAAATAGCCACGCCAAGAACTAATGTTAAAAAATAAATGATATAATCTTTGGTGTTCTTTTTCATGTTTTTAAAAGCTAATTTAAATGACATCATTTAAGTCACCCCCTAAGAGGCTAACTACTTCAATAATTTTTTCAAAGAACTCCTTTCTTGTACTATTCCCCTTAATCAACTCATTAAATAACTTTCCATCTTTTATAAATAGAATTCGATTAGCATAACTTGCTGTAAATGCATCATGGGTAACCATAAGAATTGTTGCTTTTAGCTTTTCATTTAAATATTCAAAATTTTCTAATAATTGTCTAGCAGATTTTGAATCTAATGCTCCTGTTGGTTCATCTGCTAATACTAATTGTGGATTAGATATCATAGCTCTTGCACAAGCAATTCTTTGTTTTTGTCCCCCTGATACTTGATAAGGATATTTTTGTAAGATATCTGATATTCCTAATTTTTCTGCCATTTCTTTTACTTTTTGTTTAATACTACTTGGCTTTTCTCTTCTAATCGTTAAAGCTAAAGCAATATTTTCATAAGCTGTAAGTGTATCTAAAAGGTTAAAATCTTGAAAAATAAAGCCTAATTCTTCTCTTCTAAATTTATTTAAGTTATTTCCTTTTAGTTTTGTAATATCTTGCCCATTAATGAGTATATTTCCTGCAGTTACTCTATCAATTGTTGAAATACAATTTAAAAGTGTGGTCTTTCCGCTTCCTGAAGCCCCCATAATTCCAACAAATTCTCCTTTTTCCACTGTAAAACTAATATTATCTATAGCTTTTGTTAAATTGGATTTATTTCCATAATATTTTTCAATGTTTTTAACTTCTAAAACATTACTCATTTCTTTACTCCTCCTTAATTTTCTTTTTACTATACTGATTATAGTAATTTTTGCTATCTATTTCCATCGATTTGCGTGACATTTTACTTACATTTTTGTAACTTAAAAATCCAAGCTATAAACAAGCTTAGATTTTCTTTTTTAAAATTTTGTATAACTACTTTTGGGAAATATTAGTTTTACTTCTGTCCCTATATCTTTTTCTGAATTGAGTTCTATTCCTATTCCTAATTTATCACATAGTTTTTTACATAAGTATAGACCTATACCAGTTGATTTTTTCCCCATAATTCTTCCATTTTCTCCTGTAAATCCTTTTTCAAATACTTTTTTAGTTTCTTCTTGCTTCATTCCAATTCCGTTATCTTTTATATATACTATAAGATTTTCTTTTTGTTCTTTTCCATATATTTCTATTTGAGGGTTAGCTTCTTTTATATATTTGGTACTATTTTCTACTATTTGATTCATAATAAAACTACACCATTTACTATCTGTTGGAATTGTATAATCTACGTCATGTATAGATATTTGTATATGTTTTTGTAGTAAACTGTTTTTATTTTTTAGTATTACTCCATTTACAATTTCTTGTAATGATGTTCCTTTTATACAATAATCTTTTTCAACAGTATTACTTCTTGCGTAATATAAAGCTTGTTCTGTATAGTTTTCAATTTTATCTAGTTCTTCTCCTATACTTTTTGTTACTTCGTTTTTATTATTTTCTATTAATAATTTTCCTGTAGCTATTGGCAATTTTACTTCATGTATCCATAATTCTATATATTCTTTGTAATCTTCTTGCAAATGTTTATAAAAGTTTACATTTTCAATCATAGCTTTATCTGTTTGTTGTAAAATATCTAATAAAATTTTACCTTCTACAAAACTTGGCTTATCCATTACTTCTGCAATCAAATATTTTTTATCTATTTCTTTTAATCTTTTTAAAGTAGTCTGATAAAAATTTCTTTTTATGTTGTATTCTACCATAATTCCAATACCATATGCTACTAATATGGCAATTGGCACATATACTTTCAATGAAAAACCAAAATCATAAATCATAAAAAATATTTCAATAGTTGCTATTACGAAAATCAATAATATAATCGCTAATAATTTTTCTTTTATAAATTCCCCAAAATGCATCTTTACACCTCTTATTTTAACATATAACCTTGTCCTCTTTTTGTTTCTAATAATTCCTTTAGTCCTAGTTCTGCTAACTTATTTCTAAGTCTTGTTACATTTACTGTTAGCGTATTGTCATCAATAAAACTTTCACTATCCCATAAATATTCCATAATTGTATCTCTTGATACAATTTCACCTCTTTTTTGTACTAATTCATGTAATATTTTTAATTCATTTTTTGTTAGTTCTATTTTTTGTTCATCTTTTTCTATTAGACTTTTTGATATATTTAAAATAAACTCTCCACAGTCTATTTTATTTTGATTACTGCTTCCAGCTGTAGTTCTTCTTAATATAGTTGCTATTTTGGCTAGTAAAATTTGCAAATTAAAAGGCTTTGTAATATAGTCATCTGCTCCATAATTTAAACTAATCAGTTCATCTAATTCACTGTCTCTACTTGTAATCATAACTACTGGTAAGTTAGATACCTTTCGAATTTCTTTACATATATATTCTCCATCAAAATTGGGTAAATTAATATCTAATAATACTAGCTGACACTTTGCAGATAAGATATCTTGCAATGTATTATCAAATTTTTCTAAACACTGTACTTCATATCCGATTTTTACTTAAAAAAATTTCTAATTCTTTTCTTAATTTTTCATCATCTTCAACTATTAATATTTTTTGCATAAGTCCCCCTCCTTTTTTGATTATATTGATTTTTTATTTTCTTGTCAATCTTAGTTATTGCCTTTTTCTTATTTTTTATATATAATAATTATATAAGTGAGGATTGTTATATGAAATTATTTAAAAGAATTTTATTAGTTTTAGCAATTATAGTTGTACTTATTATTTCTGTTATTTTAATAAATGGATATCAAATTTATTCTCGTGCATTAGAAGAGATTAGTTTGCAAGATAAAGTAAATAGTATTCGTTCCGATGAGAACTTTACTTCTATTAACGATGTACCAGATTATTATATTAATGCTATTATTGCAGTAGAAGATCACCGCTTCCGTGAACATGGTGCAATTGATATTATTTCTATTGGACGTGCTATTTTATCTAATATTCAACAAAAAAGTTTAATTGAAGGTGGTAGTACAATTACTCAGCAGGTTGCTGAAAACTTATATTTTATAGAAAGTGATGATAATGTTATTCTTAAAAAAGTAGCCGAAATTTTTATGGCAATCGATTTGGAGAAAAATTATTCTAAAGATGAAATTTTAGAATTATATTTTAATATTATTTATTTTGGTGAAGGCTATTATGGTATTGCAGAAGCAAGTAATGGATATTATCAAAAAGAACCTAAAGATTTAACTTTATATGAAGCTACTCTACTTGCTGGAGTTCCTAATGCTCCTTCTGTCTACGCTCCTACTATCAATCCTGATTTAGCTAAAAGCAGACAAGGAAAAGTTTTACGCTCTATGGTAGAATATGGTTATTTAACCCAAGAAGAAGCAGATACTGTACTTGCTCAGCAAGCTACAGAATAACTAATATTTAAAAAATATATACCCCTACAAATTGCATCTGTAGGGGTATTTTTGTATAAGAAAAGTGATTTCGCCACATGTGCATTTTCCTTCGCAAATATGCACGGACTAAGGAAACTTAATCTTATTGCTCCGGAAATTTTTAGCGAAATTTCCTAATCGAGTAGAGGATAACACTTAATGTGTTTCTCCCCTCTCACACCACCGTACGTGCCGTTCAGCATACGG
>CALWZX010000068.1 GCA_944386125.1 uncultured Clostridia bacterium
AGCAATCAATAATGCGAACTTAAATAGTGGAGGAACTAAAAGAACAGTAGAGGCAGGAAAAAATGGAGTAGATAGTGCATATGGAATAACAGGAATGACACAGGGACTAACAGATGGAGCAGAAACGGCCGTTAAAATAGATGAAATAAGAGCATTATCAGGAAATACGCCAACAACAACTGGAAATATGTATGCATGGAATCAAAAAGGAGGGACAGTGGCCTCAACTACAGGAAATATGACAGGAGTCTATGATTTATCAGGAGGAGAATGGGAAAGAACAGCATCATATGTAGCCAATGGTCATGATAATTTATTAACATATGGTTCATCCATAGCATATAAAGATGGTATGTTAAAAACTACAAGTACAAAATATACAATGGTATATCCATATGATAGTAGTGTAGATAATAGTACGAAAACAGATAATGAAGAAAACTTAAATGCAGCAAGCAATAGCAACTACGCAAAAAATACAAAGATATACGGAGATGCGATAAGAGAGACATCTACGGCCGGAACCGGTACTAGCTCATGGCAAGGTGACTACTCGGCCTTTGCCGGCTTGTACACTCCGTTCGTGGTACGCGGAGGCTATTTATGGAATAGCTCACACGCGGGTAGGTTCTATTTCAATCGTAGTGATGGCTATAGCATTTTCAGTGGTGGGTTCCGTCCGGTGGTCGTGCCCGTGCCTTAGCACTTTGATATGTCTAGAATAAAAGTTATGTAAACAAAGAAAATATTTGCCACCAGTTCTTAAGAAGAGGGCTGGTGGCAAAAAATTTAATTCAATAAGTTAACATAAAACGAATAACTATATACAAACATATTCTATACAGCAAATTTATAAAAATACGCACCTATCTACTTGTACAAAATCAAATTTTGGTATATAATAGTACACTAATAAAAAAGAAGGAGTAGTAGGGAATGTTAAATAAAGCACTATTAGAACAGTTATGCCAAGAAGCAGGAGAAAAAAGAACACAAAGAGCACAAGAGTATGTAAAAAACGGAAAAGTGAATATAACAAAAGTGTTTTATGAAGATGATAATAATTTTAGTGTATATGCAAGAGTTCATGGAAATTTAGATGTTTACACAACAAAAATCCAAGTAGTAGAAGGAGAATTAGAAAATGTAACATGTACATGCCCAGATTATGAAACAAACTACGGTAGTTGCAAACATATTGTAGCTACTATGCAAGAACTTTGTACAAATGAAGAATATGTACGTATATTCTCCGGAATTCAAGAAAGAGAAAACCCATATATGACCAATACAGAGAAACGAAAAATGCAAGAAAACAACAGAATTTTTAAACAATTACTACAAGCCTTTTACCCAACAGAAAATATGGAAGAAGAAACAAAACAAGAAGTTTTGCCACATACAGTTCATATAGAGCCTAAAATTATATACAATTCTTTTCAAAAAACATTAAAACTAGATATAAAAATAGGAGATAAACAATTATATAAAATAAAAAAACTATCAGAGTTTTATGATAATATGCTTCATCATGCTTACTATAGCTATGGGCAAAAGTTGGCATTTACCCATACTAAAGAGGCTTTCCTAGAAAAAGATATTCCTCTATTAGAATACATATTAAAATATGCAGAAATTATTAAATATGCCAACGAAGCTTCTAGTGAATATGGCTATTATGGAAGAACTATGTCTGATAATAATATAACTATTTCTAATACGGGCATGGATGAATTATTTGAAGTATTACAGGGGCAAAGTGTTAACTTTCAAAAAGATGGTATAGATAGTAAAATTGTACTACTACCAAATGAACCAAAAATAGAATTTCACTTGCGAGAAAAAAACAACAAATATTATTTAGAACCCAATATAGATGTTTATCATTATGACATGATATGGGGAAAAGAATATTCCTATATTCTTATGGATAATGTGCTATATCGTTGTTCAAAGCAATTTGAGGAAACAACCTTAAAGTTATTAGAGATATTTAGAAAAAACTTTATTACGCAAATGGAAATAGAAGAACAAGATTTACCAAAACTATTTTCCGTTGTATTCCCTAAGACCAAAAATATAATCGATATAGAAGAATTAGACCAAACGAAGTTAGAACAATATATTCCTAAAGAATTAGCAGTAAAAGTATACTTAGACTATGACGAAAATCAGTACATTACTGCAGATATAGAGTTTATTTATGGGGATAGAAGTTTTAATCCTATAGCAGAAGAACCAAAAGACTTAGCAAGAGACTATATTAAAGAGGATGAAGTAGTAAATATGTTCCTTAAATCACAATTTTTACTAGATGCTGAAAATAAAAGATTAATTTTAGTAAATGAGGAGGCCATTTATCACTTTTTATCAGAAAGTATAGAAGAATATATGCAAAAATTTGAAGTTTTAGCAACAGAAAATTTTAAGCAAAAAGAAATAAAACAGCCACATGTAGGAACGCTAGGTGTTCGTATAGAAAACAATTTATTAAAAATTGACTTTTCTCAAGTAGATTTTGATATTCAAGAATTACAAGAAATTATGGAAAAATATAAACTAAAGAAAAAATTTTTCCGCTTAAAAGATGGAAGCTATTTAAATTTAGAAGAAAATAGCACCATGGATTTTATACAAAATATCACTGAAGGAATAGAGGTAAACTACGCACAAATCAAAAATGGAGAATTAACCATACCAGTATATAGGAGTATGTACTTAGAAAGAGCACTAAAAAATTTAAAAGGTACCAATATTCAAAAAAATGGAGAATATAGAAATCTTATTCATAAAATGGAAGAAAAAAATGTAGACACAGAAATAGCATTGCCAAAAGGATTAAATGCTAATTTGCGTAATTATCAAATAGTAGGATATCAATGGCTTAAAGTATTAGATGAATACCAATTTGGTGGAATACTTGCAGATGATATGGGATTAGGAAAAACAATACAATTATTAGCGGTAATTCAAAGTTATATAGAAAATGAAAAAAATCCAAAACCTAGTATAGTAGTGTGTCCTAGTTCACTAACCTTAAATTGGAAAAATGAAGCAGAAAAGTTCACAAAAGAATTAAAAGTGAGTGTAATTCAAGGAGGAACAGAAGAAAGAAAACAAAGAATTAGAGAAATACCAGAGCAAAATCTGGTAATTACTTCTTATGATTTATTAAAAAGAGATATTGAACTTTATCAAAAAGCAGACTATGATTTTCAATATATCATTGCTGATGAAGCACAATATATTAAAAATAATAATACACAAAACGCAAAAGCAATCAAAGAAATTAAAGCAAAAACAAAATATGCATTAACTGGTACACCTATAGAAAATTCTTTATCAGAATTATGGTCTATATTTGACTTTATCATGCCAGGATACTTATTCAGCTATCGAAAATTTAAAGAGTTATATGAAACTCCAATTGTAAAAGATAATGCACAAGATAGTATGAATAAACTGAAAATGTTAATAGAACCTTTCATTTTAAGAAGAGTTAAAACAGAAGTACTAACAGAACTTCCAGATAAAACTGTTACAGTATTAAATAGTCAAATGCAAGACGAACAATTAAAAATTTATATGTCATTTATGCAAAATGCAAAGCAAGAGGCAGAAAATGAAATTAAAATAAATGGATTTGAAAAAAGTCAAATGCGTATATTGGCATTATTAATGAGGTTAAGACAAATTTGTTGTCACCCTGCGCTATTTATTAACAATTATAAAGGTGAAAGCAGTAAATTAAATCAATGTATGGAAGTGTTGAAAGAAGGAGTAGCAGCAGGACACAAAATTTTACTATTTTCAGGTTATACAGCTATGTTTCCTATTATAGAAAATGAACTAAGAAAAGAAAACTTACCATATTTTAAATTAACAGGACAAACAAAAGTATCAGATAGAATACATTTAGTAGAAGAATTTAATCGTAATGAAGAGATAAAGGTATTTTTAATCTCTCTAAAAGCAGGAGGAACAGGGTTAAATTTAACAGGAGCAGATATGGTAATACATTATGACCCATGGTGGAATTTATCTGCAGAAAACCAAGCGACAGATAGAACCTATCGTATAGGACAAAAAAGAAATGTGCAAGTATATAAACTCATTACAAAAAATTCAATCGAAGAAAGAATATTTGAATTACAACAAAAAAAGAAAGCACTTATTGATAATATGTTATCAACAAATGAAACTTTCTTAAACAAATTATCAAAAGAAGAAATTATGAATTTATTTGAATAAGGAGAAATGTATGAAACAATATATTACCATAATTGGAGGAGGATTAGCAGGCTGTGAAGCAGCTTATCAAATAGCAAAGGCAGGGATTCCGGTTAAATTATATGAAATGAAACCAAAAAAATATTCTCCGGCACATAGTAATAAAAATTTAGCAGAAATTGTATGTAGTAATTCGTTTAAATCTAATCTACACACGAATGCTTGTGGTTTATTAAAAGAGGAATTATTATTACTAGATAGTTTGTTAATTCGTATTGCAAATGAAGTAAAAGTTCCAGCAGGACAAGCCTTAGCAGTAGATAGAGAGATATTTTCTAAAAGAGTTACACAAGAAATAGAAAATATGGAGAATATTCAAATCATTCATGAAGAAAAAGAAACAATACCAGAAGAGGGAATTGTTATTATTGCTACAGGACCATTAACTTCTGATGCATTGTCAAAATCGATTAGGGATTTAACAGGAGAGGATAAGCTTGCTTTTTATGATGCAGCAGCACCAATTATAGAAAAAAGTTCTATCAATATGAACATAGCTTTTGTGGCAGATCGTTATGATTATGAAAAAGAAGAAAAGAAGGAAGAGGCAAGCTATATTAACCTTCCTATGAACCAAGAAGAATACGAAGAATTTTGGAATGCATTGGTAAATGCAGAGGTAGTAGAATTGCACCATTTTGAGAAAAGAGAAATTTTTGAAGGATGTATGCCTGTAGAAGTTATGGCAAAAAGAGGAATCGATACCTTAAGATTTGGTCCATTAAAACCTGTAGGATTTATAGATCCTAGAACAGGAAAAAGACCCTATGCCATTGTACAATTAAGGCAAGATAATCAAGAAGGAACAATATATAATATGGTAGGATTCCAAACGAATTTGAAATATGGAGAACAAAAAAGGGTATTTCAGAAAATACCTGGACTAGAAAATGCAGAATTTGTTAAATATGGAGTAATGCATCGTAATACATTTTTACATTCCCCTAGTTTATTAGATGAAACATACCAAATGAAAGGTAAACCTAAGATATATTTTGCAGGCCAAATCACAGGAGTAGAGGGGTATGTAGAATCAATTAGTTCAGGAATGGTGGCGGCTTTAAATGCAATTAGGCAATATAGCCATAAAACAAAACTAATTTTCCCAAAAGAAACAATGATAGGTGCTTTAGCACATTATATATCTAGTCCAAATGAAAAATTTCAACCAATGAATGCAAACTTTGGGATATTACCATCTTTAGAAGAAAAGATAAGAGATAAAAAACTAAAATATACCAAGTTAGCAGATAGAGCTATAGAGAAAATAAAAGAAACAAAATGAAATATTACAAATTATTACAAAATATTACATTCAAGTAACAAAAATATTAAATTTTTGTTACTTTTTGCTGAAATTTACATAATACGGTTGCCAATAGTTGTAAATTGTGTTAAAATAATATTTAGATGAATAAAAAGGCAAAATATTGATATATTTTGAAAGGGGTACTAATATGAGTGAAATTGAAGATATGAAAAAAGTATTAAATGATTACAATAAAGCAAGAGCTACAATAAAAAGTAAAAATGAGGAATTAAGATATGCTACAATATCTGTACAAGAAGATATAAAAAGACAAGAAAAACAAATTTTGCAGTTAACAACAAGAATGAAAGCTGAAAAAGAAAAATTAGAAAGTAGTATAGAAACACCTTTTGAACAATATAGAAGAGAAGTAGCTCAAGAACCAAAAGATGATAGGTTTGAACAAGAAGTTAGAAAAGCACAACAAGAAAAAATTAAGAGCATGGAAGAAGAAATAAAAAGAGCAGAAGAAGCAAAGGTAAAACAGGAGAAAGAGAACAAAGAAAAAGTAGAAAGCGCAGAAAAAAGATTACAAGAGCGTAGACAGCAATTAATGAATGGAGTAGCATCACAAGAGAATATTATTGCAGTCAATAAAGGTTTAAAAAGCTTAGACGGTGAAATCCGTAAAAAACAAATAGAGTTATCTAAAAAAGAAATAGAAGTGCAAGAATATTTTAACGATATAGAAGAAGGCAAAAAGAACAAAAACATATTAGATTTATATAAAGAAGTAGATATAATAAAAGATGAAATTAAAAAATTAGAAAGTGATAAAGATAAATATAGCAGATTTTTAGATGTTTTAAAAGGTATTCGTGACAAATCAATGCAAAAAGAAATAGATGCTATTAATCAAGCTATAGCAAGACCAAAAGTTGAACCACAAGAAAAGAAACCAGAAACTAAACAAGAACCTACAAATGAAACAGTAGAAAATAAATCAAATTTAACACCAGAACAAATAGAAGTTGCTAAAAAGATGCAACAACAAATGGAAAATGGAACATTTCATGCAAGAGATGCTAAGAATATTCATATTCCAACAAGAGAAGAAGTTACAGAACCAGCAAGTGTAACAATGCATGCAACTAAAGTAGCACCAGAGCAATATACGCCAGAACAAATAGAAGCAATCAAAAAGATGCAACAAGAAGTAGAAAGTCCAACATTTAATGCAAGAGATGCGAAAGATGTTCATATTGGAGTAGAGAGTAAAAAAGAAATTACTCATATTAATATAGACGCAAGAACAGGAAGAGTAGATGTTGTAATAGACACAGGAGCGAGAGGTACAATTAACAAAGAGGTTTCTTTACAAGATGCTGTAGAAAATAGAAAACAAATATTTAAAACAATGAAAATCAAACAAATGGTACAAGAATACTGTGAAAAAAATGAAATGAGATTCTTTGAAAAATTAAAATTAAGAAGAAGTATCAACCCAGCTGTTGTAGAAGCTATTCAACTTTATGGAGATAATAAACAATTAGATAACTATATTCAGTCACTAGGAGGAAATCAAAAATTAGGATTCTCTGTACACTATAATTTAAAAGATGCCGATGAAACAACTAAGAGTTTTAAGCTTATGAATAAAATAGCAAAAAGAAATAAAGACGTAGAAGGTATTACAGCAGAAGGTATAAAAGAAAACCTATGGGATAAATTAGTAAATAGAGTAAAACAAGCAAGAATGCCAGCTCCAGAAGAAGTAAAAAGCTTAAATCCAGGAGAAGAAAAAACAAATACAACAGAAAATGCACGTGAGAAATTTGCAAAAGAAAATGAAGTTTCAGAAGAAGTAAAAGAGAATATTAATAAAGTAGAAGAAAAAGCACAAGCAGAAAAATCTCAAGAACCAGCACAAGAAACTTCACAAGAAAAATCATCAGAATCAGAACGTTAGGATTAAGAAAAAACTAAAAAAACATTGACATAAACGTATAATCATGATACAATATTAATCGCAAATATTATGCCAAAAAAAGGTAATAATATTGCGATTTTATTTTTGTTTAGGAGGTGAAATTTAAGTGCCAACAATTAATCAATTAGTTAGAAAAGGAAGACATTCAGTAAAAGCAAAATCTACATCACCAGCTCTTCAACATGGATATAACTCAATGAAAAAAAGACAAACCAATAAAAGAGCTCCACAAAAAAGAGGTGTATGTACAGTTGTAAAAACAGTTACACCTAAGAAGCCAAACTCAGCTTTAAGAAAAGTAGCCAGAGTTAGACTTTCTAACGGTTATGAAGTAACATCTTATATTCCAGGTATAGGACATAACTTACAAGAACACAGTGTTGTTTTAATAAGAGGAGGAAGAGTAAAAGACCTTCCAGGTGTTCGTTACCATATTATAAGAGGAACTTTAGATACAGCAGGAGTAAAAGACAGAATGCAAGCTAGATCTAAATATGGAGCAAAACGTCCAAAAAAATAAGATGTAGTAAGTGATTAGTGCGCAATAAAACTATGAATTGCAGGATTGATTTAATAATATATTAAATTGGTACTTAAATTTAAAATAGATTATACGCACTATACGGGAAAGAAAATCTTTTCAGAGTACCTATTGATATTGAAGAATAATATCATAAATAAAAATTAAGGAGGGAAGAATAGTGCCAAGAAGAGGATTTATAGCAAAAAGAGATGTTCTAGCAGATCCAATCTATAACAGTAAAATTGTTACAAAATTAGTAAACAATGTTATGTTAGATGGTAAAAAAACAGTAGCACAAAAAATCGTATATGATGCATTTGACATTATAAAAGAAAAAGAACAAAAAGATCCACTAGAAGTATTTGAAGCAGCACTTAACAATGTAATGCCTGTACTTGAAGTAAAGGCAAGAAGAGTAGGAGGAGCTACTTACCAAGTACCACTAGAAATTAGACCAGAAAGAAGACAAACTTTAGGTCTAAGATGGTTAGTTATTTATGCTAGAAATAGACATGAAAAAACAATGGCTGAAAAATTAGCAGCTGAAATTATGGATGCAGTAGCTGGAAACGGTGGAGCATTCAAGAAGAAAGAAGATATGCACAGAATGGCAGAAGCTAATAAAGCATTTGCTCATTATAAATGGTAAAATTAATTTACAAAGCGTTTGATAAAAACGAAAGGGGGAAAAAACGAAAATGGCAGAAAGAGCTTACCCACTAGAAAGAACAAGAAATATAGGAATCATGGCTCACATTGATGCTGGTAAAACAACAACAACAGAAAGAATTTTGTTTTATACAGGTAAAACTCATAAAATAGGTGAAGTTCATGATGGTGGAGCTACAATGGACTGGATGGAACAAGAACAAGAAAG
>CALWZX010000069.1 GCA_944386125.1 uncultured Clostridia bacterium
GTTAAAATTAATAAAATCACTAGGGTTACCACTAAAGCTATTAGGGTTACTCCTCGATTTGTTTTTACTTCATACATACTTACAATTCTCCTTTTCTCCTTTAGTTTTCTCTTTTTTACACCTTTTATACTTTTTATATTATATATTATTTGTTTGGTTAATTCTATAACATTTTGGTTACAGTTGTATTACAATTATATTTCATTTTTAATGTATATGATTTCTTCTATTGCATATCGCTTTATTTTTTTATATAATATAGTTATGAAAAAATTAATTGTTGAAGAAAAATATACTTTAAAAAGTTTACAAAATTACATATTAAAAATTTTTCCTAACCTTTCTCAGAATTT
The DNA here is from genome assembly GCA_944386125.1 of uncultured Clostridia bacterium. Classification (GTDB taxonomy): domain Bacteria; phylum Bacillota; class Clostridia; order TANB77; family CAG-508; genus UMGS1663. The sequence continues at coordinate 354 of CALWZX010000069.1, forward strand.
ATTTTTTAAAACTTTGCGAAAAAAAGATATTAAAATTAATGGCATACGTGTCTCTCAAAATGTCTGTATACATACGGGTGATACTATTGAAATATATGTATCTGATGAATTGTTATTAGGAAAACAAGTTTCTTATGAAAGTTTATATAAAAATAGAGTTTATGAAGATGATAATATTGTAATATTGAACAAACCAAGTAAAATAGAAGTATTAGGAACTGATTCTATGACTTCAATTTTGCAAAAAAAATTTGAGTTCATTTACCCTTGTCATCGATTAGATAGAAATACACAAGGCTTAATTTTATTTGCCAAAAATAAAACTTCTTTAGAAATTTTATTTAGTAAGTTTAAGCAAAAAGAAATTGAGAAACATTATCTAGCTATCTGTTATCACATTCCTAAAGAAAAACAGTTAACTTTACATAGTTTTTTATTTAAAGATTCCAAAAAGGCTAGAGTATATATTTCTCCTGTTCCTAAAAAGGGATATATGCCAATTTGTACTTCTTACAGTGTTAAACATGAAAATGAAAAAAAGAATATTTGCCTTCTAGATGTACAGATTGAAACAGGTAGAACCCATCAAATTCGTGCTCAGTTAGCTGATATTGGTTTGCCTATTATAGGTGATGAAAAATATGGTTCTTATGAGGCTAATCGTTTATTTCATCAAAAAGAACAATTATTGTGGAATTACTCTTTACAATTTCATTTTTCTACCGATGCTGGTATGTTGAATTATTTAAACCATAAATCTTTCGCTATTCCTTCTTTGTTAGAAAATATAAAAGAAAAGATGTGATTTAGTATTATCACTAAAAACACATCTTTTTCCTTATTGCATAGGAAATTTCGTTAGAAATTCCGGAGCAACAAGTTTAAGTTTACTTAGTCCGTACATATTCACGAAGCGAAATACTACAAAAAGCGAAGCCACTTTTCTTATTCTTCTTTAAGTATATTTTTAAATTCTTCTTCTCCAATTGTCTCTTTTTTAAGTAATGTCTGTGCAATAATTTCTAGTTGTTCCATATGTTCCTTGATAATAGATTGTGCTTTTATATATGCACCATCTAATAATAATTTTATTTCTGCTCCTATAGCATCTCCAAATTTTTCCCCTAATATTTGAAGCTCATATGGATCTTTTTCTGTATTAATCGATATATTTCCTACAAGAGAACTCATTCCATATACAGTAACCATGTTTTTAGCAATCTCTGTTGCTACTTCAATGTCATTTGCGGCACCTGTTGATATATCATGAAAAATAATATATTCTGCTGCTCTTCCTCCCATTAACGCAACAAGTCGTTCTTCTAATTCTGTTTTTTCTATATAATTTTTATCTTCGTTTGACTTATACATTGTGTATCCACCAGCCATACCTCTTGGTATGATAGAAATTTCTTTTACATTTTCTTGCGTTGGTAAATAACGACTTACAATAGCATGTCCTGCTTCATGATATGCAGTAATTTTTTTATCTTTCTCTGAATATACTCTACTAACTTTTTGTAAACCTACTGTTACCTTCTTTACAGCTTCTTCTATATCTTGTTCTTCAATCGCTGTATGATTATTTACTGTTGCGATAATTGCCGCTTCGTTTAAAATATTAGCAAGTTCTGCACCTGTAAGTCCTGCTGTATCTTCTGCTATATTCTTTAAGTTTACATCTTCTGCAAATTTCTTTTCCTTAGCATGAATTTTTAATATTTCTTCTCTTCCTCGTAGGTCTGGTATTTGAACTGTAATTTGTCTATCAAATCTTCCAGGTCTTAACAATGCTTTATCTAACATTTCTGGTCTATTGGTTGCTGCAAGTACAATAATAGTTTCGTCTGTATCAAATCCATCCATTTCTACAAGTAATTGGTTAAGAGTTTGATTATTTTCTGATTCTGCACCATTGCCTGCAGAACGTCTTGCTCCTATTGCATCAATTTCATCAATAAATACAATACATGGTGACATTTTTCTTGCTTTTTCAAATAATTTTCTTACACGAGAAGCTCCTAAACCTGCAAATAATTCTATGAATTCTGAACCACTCATAGAAATAAAAGGAACTCCTGCCTCACCAGCAATTGCTTTAGCAATTAAAGTTTTTCCTGTTCCTGGTTTTCCATATAAAAGTACTCCTCTTGGAATTTTTGCTCCCATCTTTGTAAACTTTTCTGGATTTTTTAAAAATTCTACAATTTCTATTAATTCTTGTTTTTCTTCTTTTAATCCTGCTACATCATCAAATTTCACTTTTACTTTTGTAGTAGTTTCATCATATACTTTTCCATTATCACCAAATCCTTGCATTTTAAATACTAATATAATTAAAGCTACAAGTAAAAGAGTTGGCAAAATTTGAAGTAGACCTGCTGAAAAGCTTAAGAAACCATTTTGTGGCTTTTGAATTAATTCTATATCACTATTTTTATTTACTTTTTCTTCTTGAATTAATTCAATAAAAGCTTGTGTACTAGGAACAATTGCATTTTTCTCTTCTTCTACATCTTTTAATTTTACTTTTACACTAGTACTTCCTACTGTCATTTCTATCTTTTCTACTTCACCATCAGAAATTTTAGTTAATAATTCTGTATATGAAATTTCGTTTTCATCTGGTTTATTCATAAGAATAATAAAAATCGTCATGAAAATAATAGCTAAAATTGCAATTCCTATACTTATCCATAAAATATTATTTTTCTTTTTATTATTTTCTGGTTTTTTATTGTTCATTTTTTCTTCCTTTCGCTTATACATTATCTGCTTGTGGACTATCTGTCCCTTTTTGTTCATCTTGTTTTTTCTCTCGTTTCTTTTTTTCCTCTTCTCTTTTTTTTCTTCTTTCTGCTTCTTCTTTTTCTTGTCTTTCTTTTTCTTTTTGCTCTTCCTCTGCTTGTTTTTGTGCAGCGATTTTAGCTTGTTCTTCTATAATCATTGTAAGTTCTTGTTGTTTTTTTATAATGTCTGACTTAATAATGAATAATGCTGCTATCATATAAATATACGCAACTGTAATATACATAATATCAAAATACGTGATAGTAAAACCTGTAACCTGATTAATTACTGTATATATTGTTAATAAAATGGTTGGAAGAGTTAATGCATATACTGCCATCTTTATCATAGCTGATATTTTTAGACGCAAACGTAAAGCTACTGCTGTTAAATATCCTGCTATTCCCAAAAATAGAGCATACATCATTACCATAATCATATTGAACATGAAGAAGTAAATGAAATATGTTATAAAAAATGCTATAGTAAGGATAATCATATTATTACCAGAAAAGTAATTTACTATATCACTTTTTTGAAATTTTTCTATTCCATAAATAGCAAAAAAATCTTCATACGTATATTCTATTAATTCATTGCTTTGCGTTAACTTAAAATACATTTTATCATTTAATAATAATATTCCTACTTGATTTTGTTTTAGTTCGTCTTTTTCTTCTTCTATGTTCTCTTGAGAAAGATCTTTTGATGTATCTATGATAATTTTTTGAATCAACTCATCGTCTATTGCTATTTTTATTGGTTGTTCTCCACTCTCTACTGTTAACTCATTATTCTCGTAATATAAATTCGGAAGTTCTTTATCTATATAGGATATAACTTGTCCCATTTTCTGATACATTTGTATACTAAATACTAGTCCACAAATCACTGTCATAAAAAGAATTAGTATAATCAAATAAGAGACAACTTTCGTAAAATGCTGGGAAGCAAGTATAGGATATTTTTCAAAATCCTTTATACTTGCTAACATTTTTTGAAAAAAATTCATCTCTTTTTGTGTTTTTTCATTCATCCTTAGCTCTTCCTTCCTATTTATATTTTCTCTATAGTCATACCTTCTTTACTATCTTTTACAGTATAACCTTTCTCTTCTATTTCTTTTCTTAATTTATCAGAAAGTTCCCAATTTTTATTCTGTCTTGCTATTCTTCTTTCTTCAATTAGTTTTTGTATTTCTTCTGGAAAGCTTACTTCTTTTTGTTCTTGTAAATAGTTTGCTGCATTTTTTAAATCTAATGCTATTATTTCATCAAATTCTAATAATAATTTTGCATACTGTTTGGATTTTTTTTCATTTCTTGCTACTTCCCACACAACTCCCATAGCTAAAGGCATATTTAAATCATCATTAACAGCTTCCATAAAACGTTCTCTATAATTTTGGATAATTTCTTCTTCTACTAAATCTTCCCCATGTACATGTTTTATATAACTTTCACGTAAACGATTTAAAGCTTTTTGTGCAGAAAGTGCGCCTTCAAAAGTAAAGTTTAATTTTGTTCTATAATGTGCCGTATAGCAGAATAATTTATAGGCTAATGGTTCTATTCCTTTTTCTTGCAATTGTGCTAAAGTGTATGTATTTCCTAAGCTTTTTGACATCTTTCCACCATCTACTTGCAAAAACTCTACATGCATCCATGTTTTAGCTGGTATTTTCCCTGTTGCTCCTTTACTTTGCGCTATTTCATTTTCGTGATGTGTTGGTATATGGTCTACTCCTCCTGTATGAATGTCAAATTGGTCACCTAAATATTTTCTTCCCATTGCAGAACATTCTAAATGCCATCCTGGATAAGATAATCCCCATGGACTTTCCCATTTCATAATATGATTTTCTGGTGCTTTTATCCATACTGCAAAATCATAAGGATTTTTCTTTTCTTTATCTACTTCTACTCTAGCTCCTGCAATTTGTTCATCTAATTTTCTATTAGAAAGAATTGGATATTTATCTAACTTAGATACATCAAAATAGATGGCTGTAGAAGTTTCATAAGCATACCCATTTTTTAAAAGTGTTTCTACATATTGCTCCATTTCTGGTATATGATCTGTTGCTTTTGCTATAATTTCAGGCATATCTATATGTAATTTCTGTATATCTTTCATAAAAGCATCTGTATAAAATTTGGCAATCTCATAAGGGTCTTTCTTTTCTTTTCTTGCTGCTTTTTCCATTTTGTCTTCACCCTCATCTGCATCAGATTCCAAATGTCCAACATCCGTAATATTCATAACATGCTTTATTTGATATCCATTTGTTTTAAGAATTCTACGTAAATTATCCATAAATATATATGCTCTAAAATTTCCTATGTGGGCATAGCTATATACTGTAGGTCCACAAGTATATATTCTCACTTCATTTCCTTCTAAAGGGGTAAATTCTTCTTTTTGTTTGGTTAACGTATTGTATATATATAATTTCATAAAAATTCCTTCCTCTTTTTACGAATGTATCTATATACAATAGATACATTCGCTTTAATACAAGATTATTCTTCTGGAGCTTGTGTATTTCCTCCTGTTACATCATTAGTTGTTCCTCCTGGTTTACCACTATCTGTGTTTGTGTTTGGTTTTTCTGTATTACTATTTGAGTTATTGTCTCCATTACCTTCCTCTGTTTCTTCTTTTACTTTTCCAACATAAATAGTTACTGTAGTTCCTTTATCTACTTTTTTACCTTTTTCTATGCTTTGCTCAATAACTTTCCCTTCATTTGCCTTGCTACTTTCTCTAGTTTTTACTGTTACCTTAAAGCCTTTATCCTCCAATGCTTTTTTAGCATCTGCTTGTTTTTTTCCTACTACATCTGGCACTTCTACTTGTTCTATTACTGGTTCTTTATGTTCTGTACAAGTTTCTGTTGGTACATCAAATTTTGTTCCATAATTCGTTTGCCATAGTCCTTTAGTTTCTTTTTCCGGTTTTACTAAGAATGTTTTTTCTTCAACATTTGTACAATATTCATTGGCAATCTTTCCTGTATCTTTACATATTTTTAATTTTTGATGTCCTTCACATTTACCTGGTACAGTTCCTTTTACAAAATATTCTGTTGTTGTTCTTGCACAAGATGAAGTTGCAACCTTTCCACTATCTTTACAAATTGTCGCTGAAACAATATTGCTTGGCTTTTCAAAGCTCTTATTTGGTAAATCTGCATGTACATCTTTCATAACAGCTGCCCAGATGTTAGCAGCATTGTTAATACTTAAGCCAGTGGATGCTTCATTGTCAAATCCATACCATGTTGCTGCAGCATAATATGGAGTAAATCCGCAAAGCCATCTTTCCATATAACTATCTGTTGAACCTGTTTTTGCTGCTACATCCATTCCTGATATTCTACATACAGAAGCTGTTCCATAATTTACTGCAGATGTTAATATTGATTTTAGTATATATGCATTTCCTTCTGAAAGCACTTGTCTTCTTTCTTGTGTTGGTTCTAATACCACATTTCCATTAGCATCTGTCACACTTGTATAGAATGTTGGTGTAATATATTCACCATCATTAGCAATTGCTGCATAGGCTGCTGCCATTTCTAATGGTGTAACATCCAATGTACCTAAAGCTAAAGTGATATCTGGCTCATAATTTTCATTAATTTCATATCCCATTTCCTTCATAAATTCAATAGCATTATCTGGTCCTACTTCTCTCATAATTTTTAAATTAACAATATTAGAAGATCGTGCTAATCCATCTCTTACTGTTGTTAGACCTGGGAATCTATAGTCTGAATTGTGAGGAGTATAGTCTCCTCCAAAATTTGTTGAAGAGTCGTCATATACTGTTGCCGCTGTAATAATATTTTTTTCTAATGCTGGTGCTACGCAGGCAATTGGTTTGATAGAAGATCCTGGTTTTTTATGAGCTTGTGTTGCTCTATTTAATCCTAAGGTACTTTGATCTGTTCCTAATCCTCCCATAGCTCCAACAACTTGACCAGTAGTTGGGTCAATAACTACCATAGCAGCTTGCACATGTCCTTCATTTAGTAAATTTCCATTACTGTCTTTTTCATCACTTGTTACAATGTATTTTTCTTTTTGGAATTCTTCTTCCATTCTATTTTGGATTTCTGTTCTTTGAGTTGTATGTAGTGTATATCCACTTCCAAATAGTTTTGCTTTTGCTGCCTTATAGGTTAATCCTTCTTTTTCTGCTAAATCTTGTGTTGCTTGATCAACTGCTGCAGCTACTTGATAAGAATATGTACTCGTAGATATATTTCCTTTTTGGAATGGCAATCCGGCTTCTACTTGTTGTACTGCTGCATCATATTCTTCATCTGTAAAATTAATTTCTAACTTTTCTCTTAGTTCTTTCATTTTAGCAAGTACAATTTTTGTTTTTCTTTTAATAACTTCACTGTTATCTTCTTCTGGATCAAATGGGTAATATGCATTTGGTGAATCATTAATTCCTGCTAAAAATGCTGCTTCTGCAAGTGTTAAGTCTTTTGCTGACTTTGAAAAATAGTATTGAGCTCCAGATTCCACTCCCATAATATCTACATAGTCATTTACTCCTCCCATGTAAATATAATTTAAATATGTTTCTAATATTTGTGATTTAGATAATACTTTTTCTGTATTATATGCTCTTGCCATTTCTCTTATTTTTCTTTGAACACCCGCTGCTCCTTCTCTTTCGTCATCATTAAACATATTTTTTATTAATTGCTGGGTTATTGTACTTCCTCCAAAAGATGATTCTCCTCCATTAAGAATATAAGTTAATGTTGCTTTTGCTGTTCTTAAAATATCAATACCATTATGTTCATAAAATCTTTCATCTTCTATTGCTATAAATGCTTTTGGTAAATAATCTGGCATTTCTTCCATAGCAATAATTTTACGGTTTTCATCCCCTACCAAAGTAGCTATTACATTTCCATCTGCATCTGTTGCTTTTGAATTTTCTATATTAATCATAAAATCTTCTGCAGATACCTTATATTTATCACTAAAGAATATTCCCGCTACAATACCTGCTGCTATTAATCCTAATAATATTATAGCTATAAAAATAAATAAAATGACTCTTTTTAATACTTTATGCTTTTTCTTATTTTTTAATTTTTGCTGTTTATTACCTTCTACTTCATTTCCCTTTTTCTTTGTTTTTGTATTTTTAACTTTAGCCTTTTTTACTTTTTTTAATTCATGCTTTTTCTTTTTTTCTTCACTCATTATTTATCCTCCTTGGCATAAAATTATGATGATATTATATTATATATTAATAAAAAATTAAAGTGTTTTCCTAAAAAATTCACAATTTTGTAATAATTTTATATTTTAAAAAATTTTCAAAAAAGGAACTACTTAAGATCAATTATGCTTCTTAATAGTTCCTTTTTGAATACTTATTATTTTCTTTTTTCTAAGAATGCGATTATGCGGAGTGCTACATCACAAAATATGTAAATAATAGCACAAGAAATAGCAAATACAAAACTTCCTATTATTGCCCCTATAAATGGAAAAATTGCAATTGTAGCAAGAATTGTAACAATTTGCAATATTGATACATTTTCCCATGAAGTATAGAATAATAGAAATATGCTTTGAATAAGACCTATAGTTGCACCTATCATAATACTTGCTGTTAATAGTTTGTTCATCACATGATTTTCTTCATTTTGCTTCCGCTCTCTCATAAGTATACCCTCCTTCTGCTTTTCTAGAAGAATTATATCACTATTTTTT
>CALWZX010000070.1 GCA_944386125.1 uncultured Clostridia bacterium
ATCCCAGTCCTTGTGAACCCAATTTCCATTTAATTCTCGCCGTATTACATGAAATTCCCGATATGGAATTGGATCTGTATAAAACGGGTTTCTAAAAGTTGTCCAATGATAAAAAACGCAAATGACATATTCCTCCTTTGTTGCTTCTTCAATACTATTAATTTGCCTTACTCCTTCAATTCCGAATTCAGCACACTTATTTAAGAACGCTTCTGAAATCGGTAAATCTTCTCTCAGATTATAATCTTTGCTGCTTTTTGGTCTCTCTATTGTGATTCCCAATGCAAAAGCTAAGCAATTATTAATATCCGGATAATCCTCCACCCGTATTGGATAAAAATTTGTTGTCTTCCCCATAAGAAGTCCTCCTTATTCAACAAAATATCTATTTATATTATAGCACAAAATTACTTTATTTTCAATTTTATGTAACCTATTATATTTATTTTACATCTTTCATTTTTATGAATTTTATATATCCTACAATTGCTATTACCAAAATAGAACTTATTACTAACCATGTAGTAATTGTTACTCCTGCTTGTGGTATTGTTCCTGGTGCTACTGTATCATCTGGTGTATCTGTATTTTGGTTTGAATTTTCCTCTTCTTTTTCTATCAATTTAATAATAGGGCTAGTTGTTACTGTAGTATTTTTTTGAGTTTCTTCATAATTAACATAGCTTACTTCTACTTTTTCTGTTATTGGAATTTCTTGGTTTAATAATTCGCTTTTCTCTCTATTTTTCATTGTTAATGTATAATGAACTTCGCTACTTTCGCCATTTTCTAATTTATCTATATTCCATGTAATATAGCCATTATCTAATGTAGTTATATCTATATTTGTATTTTCTTCAAAACTTATATCAAAATTATCTAATATTCTTTGTGAAAAATATGGTTTAATCATAACAGATGTTAGTGATGTTCCTACTTCTTCCATAACATCTTGATAAATATATTCTGTTACAATTGTTTCTAAGCTATTATTATCTAAGCTGTACATTTTTCCATAAGTTGGATTTTCTAAGGTTCCATAAAGCTCTTGTACATAAGGGCTACCATCAAATTCATAATTTAATTGTCCAGATTCTTTATCATACCAATCTTGGTCAAAACTAGTGTCCTCTGGTCTTAATAAGATAAAATCTATATTTTCTTCTTGTAAACTTAGTATTTCACTTTTTGTATAGCTCACAATTTTTTCATGTTTAGCTACTACAGCCTCTTCTAGCGTATCATAAGGGGTTACTCCTCCATATGATACTTGGTTTTCTACACCTATTGCTATACTAGGTACATTATCATATAACGAAATTAATATTTTGTTCACATTTTCTGAATAACTATTTTTTGCAAGTCTAATTGCTGCTTGTAAATTAATATAATATTTAGTTTGCTCTGGATTCATATTCTTTATTCCACTTGTTAGTGCTGAAACTTGATTAGTTAAATTGACTACTATTTCGCCATCATTTGCAGTTCCTTCTACATCTCCTTGATGATTATCTCCCCAAATTGCATTTCCTTCTTCATCAAATGACATATCTATAATAGTACCTTTTAACCCAATAATTCCTATTTTCGTTTTATTATTTGCTTTAAATATTTTATTAGCCAATGTTTCTACATATGTACTGTATTCATTCTTTTTTTCTTGTGATGCACTTACAGGCACCATAATAAATATTTCTGTGTTTTCATAAGTTAATTCCTCTTCTTGTGTATTTTTCTTATTATGTAAAGCCATTGTCATATTTACTTTTCCTGTAGTTTCTTCTATAGAAGTAATTGAATTTTCTAAGTATCCTCTCTTTTCTTCTAAATATTGAATATCTGCTTGTTTTTTTACAATAGTTAATTGATAAGTTGTACTTGCCAAACTAGATGTAGATAATATTCCTATTAAAACTAATATAATCGTAATTGCTAATACTACTTTACTTTTCATAATTTTCTCCTCGTATTTTTTATTTTTTTTATTATACACCTTATTCGTTTTAAATACCATTACAATTGTATTACAATTATGTTACAAAACATGAGATTTATCATTTTCTCTTGAATTTTTAGGGCAATTAGCATATACTGTATAAAAAATAAAAAAAATGTAAAACTATTTAATAAGAAAGGATTTGAAATATATGAAAAAATTAACCATTGCTTTTATTTTATGTTTACTGATATTTTCTTTGTCTGTTACCACTGTATTTGGTGCTACTATAAAAGCAGAAGATACAAAACTAGAAGTAACAGATCAACCTGTTTGTACAATTCAAATTAATGAAAATGCTGTTTTTGAGAAAAGACTAACTAATGTAGATTTAGAAAATAAAAAATTAACTATTCAAATGAGCATTCAAAATAATGCAGAAAAGTTATTTGCTAATAAAACTGAAATTTTTCTAGTTATTGATAATTCTACTAGTATGAATGATACCATAGCGGAAAATACTACAAGACTTCAATCAGTATCATCTGCTGCTAAATTTTTAGCTAGTGAACTTTTAAAGCAAGAAACTATACATGTTGGAGTTGTTAGCTTTTCAACTGGTAGCAATGAAGGAACTATTACAGATGCCAATTTAAAACTTGCACCATCTCGTTCTTCAGATGATATTTTAGCTAGTATTGATGCAATAGCAACTGACCCTTTAGGTGAAAGAACTAATATTGATGCAGGTCTTTCTGTTGCTAAACAAAATTTTTCTGAGGATTGTCAAAATCGATATATTATTTTACTTTCTGATGGAGTTCCTAATACAGCAGTTGGTGGTCCTATTTTAACTTATTCAGGAGAAGTTGCTACAAAAACAAAAAATACTCTTACTTCTCTTGCTAATAGTGGTACACAAATTTTTACAGTTTTAACAGGTGTTCCTGATGCTATAGAGTCTAGCTCTAATAAAACTTATCAAGAGTTAGCAGAAGAAATTTTTGGAACTCCAGAAAATCCAACAGTCGGTAAATATTATTATATTCAAGACTCTCAAATTGAAGAAACTATTACTCAGGATATATTATCTGAAATTGTAAATTTAACTAAAAATGATTTATATAATATTAATATTTATGATTATTTTCCTCAAGAAATTGTAGATAATTTTGATTTTTCTTATGTTACAGATGCTACTATGGGAAGCATTTCTCGTGAAATTATTACTACTACTGCTAACAATACTATTACTAATGAACAAACTAATACACAATATACACAAACCAACACTTCCCAAGAAAATTATATTTTATGGCATTTAGATACTTTATTACCACAAGAATCTGCTACAGTAACTTATCAATTATCTATAAAACCAGATATTAATCAAGAAATTATTGGAATTGTTTTAAACACAAATAAAAGAATAAATATTACTGCTTTAGATAATTCTATTATTGATACTGTTCCTCCTACTACCGATGAACAAGGACAAGAATACAATGTAGATACCACTTCAGAAGTAAGTCCTAAAATTAAATTATCCTCTATTCGCGATACTACAGTTGCTAATACGGTTATCCCTCAAACAGGAAATGGTAATTTAGATGTTACTACTTTTGTATTTATTGGAATTATTGTTATTGTTATCGTTCTTGCTACTGTAAAAATTTATTCTTCTAGAAATTAATATATAAAAGAGATAATCTTCTATTTTTAGTTGATTATCTCTTTTATTGTAAATATTCTAATGGGAATTCAAAAATAGGTACATATTCTTCCTCATGTTCTCCTAATTCTTGTATATAACCATTTTCTAAATCTAAACTATATAAATATTTTTCTATTTCTTTGTATTCTTTTTTCGTTAATTTTCTGTTAATGAGTTTATCTTCTTTTGCATGGTATGTTGGAAAATATTGTGCCATTACACTTACATATGTATTCTTTCCTAGATTTTCTTTTATCCATCTTAAAATATTCTTGCTATTTTGCAAGTGTGCTGGTAAAACTAAATGACGAATAATAACTCCTTTTACAATCATCCCTCTTTCATCAAAAATAGGATTTCCTACTTGTCTTATCATTTCTTGGATTGCTTTTATTGCATATTCAAAATACTGTGGTACTTTTGAATATTTCATAGCTAATTCATCTGTATAATACTTTAAATCTGGTAAATAGACATCTATATCTCCTTCTAATAATTTAAGTGTTTCTATTTTTTCATATCCATTAGAATTATAAATAATCGGTATATGTAATCCTTGTTTTTTTGCCTCTTGTATTGCCTCATGTATATGATACGCAAAGGTAGTTGGTGTTACTAAATTGATATTTTCTGCACCTTTTTCTTGTTGTTTTAACATAATATGGGTTAAATCTTCTATGCTTATTATTCTTCCCTTTCCTTCTTGGCTAATTTCATGATTTTGACAAAACTTACAGTGCATATTGCAATTGGAAAAAAATATAGTCCCCGACCCTTTTTTACCACTAATACAGGGTTCTTCAAAATAGTGTAATGATGCTAAAGCCACTTTTATCTTATCGTTTGATCCACATATACCTTCTTTTCCTTGCAATCTTTTTGCTCTACATTGTATTGGACACATAGTACATTCTTCTAATTTTTCTAGCATTCTTCTCCCTCTTTTCTTTTTTCATTTTAATATTTTTCTAGCTTTGTGTCAATATTTGTGATATACTATAAACATTATGAAAGGAGTTTTTACAATGGCATTTTTTGAGTATTCTTTTCGCATTGGTATGCGAGATATTGGAAAAAACAACGAAATTACAAATAAAGCAATTTTAGGCTTTTTTGAAGACATTGGTGGTCTCCACTCTGATGTAGTTGGTTATGGGCTAAAAAATATATATGAAACAAAACTTTCTTGGGTTCTTCTTCATTGGAAATTAACGGTTCTTAAAAGGGCAAAATATTCGGATGAAGTATTGGTTAGAACTTGGTCTAGAAAAGAATTTAGTAAATTCTACTGTTACCGTGATTTTGAAATGTATGATAAAAATAGTATGGAACTATTAGCTTATGGTACTTCCAAGTGGACTTTAATTCACTTTGAAAAAGGTATTACCCGCATAACAGAAGAATTAGTAGAAAAATATCATCCGGAAAATAAGAAAGTTTATGAAGAAGAAAATTTGGATAAATTAAAAGAACCTTCCTCTTACTTGCAGGAATTTAACTATCAAATTTTGAGAAGTAATATTGATGTTAATCAACATATGCATAATTTATACTATTTAGATTTAGCTTATGAAACTCTTCCAGAATCTATCTATCAATCTGCTAATTTTAACCATGTAGAAATTATGTATAAGAGAGAATGTAAACTTGGTGACCATATCAAATGTCTTTACTCTTTTGAGAATGGACAACACCTGATTACTATTAAAAGTGAAGATGAAAAACAGCTTCATGCTATTATTCAATTATCTTAAAAATACTTGCTTTTTGTTTTGTAATTTTGTATACTTACTAAAATCGAAACGGAGGAAAATATTATGAAAAAAATTGTATTATGTGGTTCCCAAAAATTTATTCCTAAATTTTTTGAGTTAGAAAAAAAATTAAAAGATATGGGCTATGAAGTAGTAGTTCCTAAAGAATTTATTGTAGATATGCCTAAAAAAGAGGCTTCTTTACTACATTTTGATGAAATCAATAAAGATGATGTTGATGCTCTTCTAATTGTAAATGAAACTAAAAATGGACAAGAAAACTATATTGGTGCAAATGGTTTTGCTGAACTTGCTTTCGGATTTTATAAGCAAAGAAAAATCTATTTATTAAATGATATTTATTTGCCTTATGAAGAAAAGTTAGTTGCTTGGGAAGTAATTCCTTTAAAAGGCGACTTAAGTAAATTACAATAACAAAAAGATTAGGAGTTTTACCTTCTCCTAATCCTTTTTATTACTTAACAACATTCTGGATTGATTTTTTTAGTACAGTTTCCCATATAAAATTTCTTTTCCGCTAGTTTGTCTTGTACTCCACGAAGTGCTTCTCCAAATCTTTGGAAGTGAACAATTTCTCTTTGTCTTAAGAAACGAAGTGGATCTAATACATCTGGATCATCTTTACATAAATCTATTAATTTTTCATATGTTGCTCTTGCTTTTTGTTCTGCTGCTAAATCTTCTTGTAAATTAGCAATTGGATCTCCTTTAGTTGCAATATATGCTGCTGTAAAAGGCGTTCCTGCTGCTGATTGAGGATATACATCTACACCATGATCTGTATAATATGCTCCTAATCCTGCTTTTTCTAAATCTTCAGGACACACATTTTTGGTAAGTTGGTGTACTATTGTTCCTACCATTTCTAAGTGTGCTAATTCTTCTGTACCTATATCATTTAATATAGCTTTAGCATTTTGGTCTGGCATAGCAAATCTTTGAGATAAATATCTCAATGAGGCTGCTAATTCTCCATCAGGACCGCCATATTGTGAAATAATAAATTTTGCAAGTTTTGGATTTGGACATTTTATGTTAATTGGATATTGTAATACTTTATTATACGTCCACATTAAAAATCACTCCTTTCCCAAGGCCATGGTTCTTCAAGCCATCTCCAACTATTACATGGATAATAAATGGAAAGTGGTCCATAAACCTTTTGATATTTATCTTTTAAATCTCTTAGTTGTTCACTATATTCTCTATGCAAACATAATGCTTTACTATCATCTGGATGAGTATTTAAATATTGTGCAATATCTACCACTGCAAATCCTAAACAACGAATTTCTTCTAGCATTTCTGCTCTTGTTGGTTGTGTTTCTCCACAATTATCATTTTCCCTATTAGTAAATTGATATGAATATGTTGCAATAGATTCTTGTCTTGATGGCTTACAACAACAGCAGTTTGAATTATCCATCATATTAGAATTCATATTTTGAAGAAGCATGGTATCATTCATATTGCAATTACAATTCATATTTCTATTCATATAATTATCTGTTGTATCCATCATTACATCCCTCCCCTGGTTTGTTATTTACTTCAATAAAAGCATTTTCTTCTAAAGATTGGCATGGTTTATATGGGCTTACTAATTCAGGAAAAATAGTTCCCATTCTTAATCCTACACATGGAGTAAAAGTCTTATCCATATATTGGATAGGAACATAGCTTTGCCCAAACATAGGATTTGCTGGAAATTGTGAATCTTCTTCAAAACCACAATTGCATGAATTAGAATTTCCCGTCATCGCAAATTGAGCCGCTGCTCCACAATCATTGCATATGTTTTCTATAACTTGTTGGTTATAGTTTTTCTGACAGCAACATTGTTGATATCTACGTCTATACATAAATTTTCCTCCTTGTTTTATATTTATACTATACTATATGTTTTTGGTCGATTTTTGTGACTTTTTGTAGATTTATTTTTCTAGTAAAATACATATTTAGCTAGTTTTTTTCCAGATTTTGTGATATACTTTTTTAGCAAAAAATTTTTTTTCGTTTTAAAGGAGTTTTCACATATGACAAATTTTAAAGAAAATTATAAAATAGATTTTGATACAGAGCAGGAAATTCTGCAACATTTTTTTGCTTCAAAAAATGATCCTCAATATAAAGTTCAAACATATCAAGCAATGCAAAATTTGATTGGTTTATTTAAACATTTTTATCCTGATGTCGCTATACAAGACCCTATTTTTCGTGAAAAATCTGTAAAAAGTGGACTATTTAAATTAAAAGAATTGCAAATTGAACGCTTTGCTAAACTATACTCTCTTCATTTAGCTACAAATTTAGATACAAACAATTTTATACAGAGAATAACAGACAGAATACATAAATGTATTCCACCTCCTGAACAAGAACATATAATACAAAGTATTCAGATTTTATTATTTTCTGATTTAAGAACTATTTCTATTAGGAATTTAGCAAATACTTTAATGTCATCCCATTTAAGTATTGATAATCGTAGGGCCTTATTACGTATATTATATCAGCGTATATTAGACTCCAATTTATCCAATATTTCAGAAGAATTAACCTATATTGAAAAAAATTATGGTGCTATAAGGGCAATATTACAGCAAAAACCTGAAAATGATATTTTGCATTATACTAGTATTACCAAATTAAAGAATAGACCAGATCTAATAGCTAATCTTCAAGATGAAAAAAAATTTGTGCGTTGCCATGACTTAAAAGGTGGTACCATTGTTATTTCCCATATTCCTGCTAATTTTACTACTAAAAATGAACCACTAAAACAACTACTAAAAAAAAGAGAAGAAGCTACTACTCCTTCCTCTTATAAAGAATTAGACCATCAATGTATGGTTCTTCTTTCTGAAGAATTTGCTAATAAATTATGTCAAATAAAAGAATATAGAAATCTTTGTATTATACCAGATTCTTTAAAACATAAAAATAAATCTAATGGATATGAAGCTTACCATATGGAATTTCTTTTACAAAATCATCCCGACTATTTTTTAGAGTTACAAGTTAAGTCTAAGTACATAGAAGAAATTTCAAGAGGTAATGGTTCTGCTTCACATTCAAAAAGATTCTCTAAAGAACGTGTTTTACCTCCTATGGATACTATACAAGGATTTAAAAATACTTTAGCATATATTTTACCTCATTACGTTGAATTTCAGTCATGCAATGGCTATGCTCCTTACGAATTTTCTATGGAAGAAAATACTTTAAAATATTTATTTGATATTTTGAAAGATGATCATACAGCTACCTTAAAGATACATTCTTTTTTTAAGCAATTGGAAGAACAAGAAAAATAAAAATGTGGATAAAAACATCCACATTTTTATTTTATTATATTCTTACTACTCCACCAATAGTTCTATTCATAGACTCATTATTATTATTT
>CALWZX010000071.1 GCA_944386125.1 uncultured Clostridia bacterium
TCTAAAAAAATCAATTTATTCAAGAAATTTTTGAAATTCAATGAATGAAAATCCTACAAAAAATTTATGCTATCAAAATAAAATGCAAAATTGACAAATATTATAAAAAATGATAACATATAATAGTACTAAAACCAGAAGGAGGAAAAAAATATGTTTAATTCTACTTCAAGAAATATTTTTTCTGCTAGTAGTGTAGCATCAGATGCAATATGGATAATTGTATCATTAATATTAGCAATCGTAGGTGGATTTATAGTATACTTTCTTTTCTTAAGCAAAAAGAATGAAGGTAGATTTACAGGTTTTCTAGGATGGCTATATGACTTTTTATCTTTTAAAAAAATGACATTAGAAATCATTTTAAAAGTTACCTATCTAATGTGTGCAATATTTGCAACACTTTCACCATTAGCAGGAATAGGGGATAATTTCTTAGGAACAATTGTTAGCATTGTGGTAAGTAATATTGTTATTCGATTAATTTATGAATTTTCTTTAATATTACTTGTTATTTGCAGAAATACTACAGAAATTAATAAAAAATTATCAGATAAAGATAAATAATAAAAAAAGTTGCAGGTTAGTTTTTATAACCTGCAACTTTTTTTATAGAATTCATCAAATAAAAGAGCATTACTATAGGGTGAGAATATAAAATGGAATGTGATTTTTGTATAGAAATCCTTGAAAAATTTTGCTAGGGAATCTCAAACTAGTTTGAGTGTGCTACTCAAATTTTTAATGAAATAACTGTAAAATATAACAAAAAAATGAATAATTTACAAAAAGAATACAAAGAATACTTGAAAAGTAGAAGTTTTTGATATAAAATAAGAATGGTCTAAAAGACTAAAAAGTTGCACGTTGGTGCAAAAAGAAACGGAGGAATTGATTATGACTGTAAAAATCGGAATTAACGGTTTTGGAAGAATTGGAAATTTAGCATTCCAAGCAGCATTAAAAAAGAAAGAGGTAGAAGTTGTTGCAATAAATGACCCATTTATTACAGCAGACTATATGGCTTATATGGTAAAATATGATACAGTACATGGAAGATTTGAGGGAGAAGTTTCTGCAAAAGACAATACACTTATTGTAGATGGAAAAGAAATTAAAGTTTACAATGAAATGGATCCAGCAAATATTCCTTGGGGAGAAAATGGAGTAGAATATGTTCTTGAATGTTCAGGAGTATTCACAACTACAGAAAAAGCTCAGGCACATTTAAAAGCAGGAGCAAAAAAAGTAGTTATTAGTGCACCATCTAAAGATGCACCTATGTTTGTAATGGGAGTAAACCATACAACATATGATCCAAGTATGAATATTGTATCAAATGCATCTTGCACAACTAACTGTTTAGCACCACTTGCAAAAGTAATTCATGATAAATTTGGTATAGTAGAAGGATTAATGACAACTGTACATGCAACTACAGCAACACAAAAAACAGTAGATGGAGCATCTAAAAAAGATTGGAGAGGAGGACGTGCAGCAGCAGCTAACATCATTCCATCTTCAACAGGAGCAGCAAAAGCTGTAGGAAAAGTTATTCCAGAATTAAATGGAAAATTAACAGGTATGTCATTTAGAGTTCCAACAGTTGATGTATCTGTAGTAGACTTAACTTGTAACTTAGCTAAGAAAACAACATATGAAGAAATATGTCAAGCTATGAAAGAAGCATCAGAAAATGAAATGAAAGGAATTATAGAATATGTTGATGAAGACGTAGTATCTTCAGACTTTATTAATGATGAACATACTTCTATATTTGATAGTAAAGCAGGAATCCAATTAACTGATACATTTGTAAAATTAGTTGCTTGGTATGACAACGAATGGGGATATTCTCATAAATTAGTAGATTTAGCAATATATATGGCATCAGTAGACCATAAATAAATTTTATGAGGAGGCCTAAATAACATTTAGGTCTCCACTTAATCTAAATAAAGAAAGGACGTTAATAAAATGAATAAAAAAACTGTAAGAGATATAGATGTAAAAGGAAAGAAAGTGCTAGTTAGATGTGACTTTAATGTACCTTTTGATGAAAATGGTAACATATCTGATAATAGAAGAATTGTAGCAGCACTTCCTACAATTCAATACTTATTAGAAAACAATTGTAAAGTAATTCTTTGCTCACATTTAGGAAGACCAAAGGGAGAAGTAAAAAAAGAATTTTCTTTAGCTCCTGTAGCAAAAGAGTTATCTAGATTATTAGGAAAAGAAGTAAAACTTGCAGATGATATCGTAGGGGAAAGTGCTAAAAAGTTAACTTCTGAAATGAAAGAAGGAGAAGTAGTACTTCTTGAAAATGTTAGATTTGATGCAAGAGAAGAAAAAAATGATGAGGAATTTTCAAAAGAATTAGCATCACTTGCTGAAATATATGTAAATGATGCTTTTGGAACAGCACATAGAGCACATAGCTCAACAACTGGAGTAGCAAGTTTCTTACCAGCTGTATCAGGTTTCTTAATTGAAAAAGAATTAAATTTCTTAGGTTCAGCTTTAGAAAATCCAGAAAGACCATTTGTAGCTATTTTAGGTGGAAAGAAAGTTTCTGATAAAATAGGGGTTATTGATAGTTTATTAGAAAAAGTAGATACATTAATGATAGGTGGAGGAATGGCATATACATTCTATCGTTCTATGGGGTATACAGTAGGAAATTCTATTTGTGAAGAAGATAAACTAGATTTAGCAAGAGGATTAATGAAAAAAGCAGAAGAAAAAGGTGTAAAATTAATGATTCCAGTAGATAATGTTGTTGCAGACAAATTTGCACCAGATGCTAATACAAAAGTAGTTAGCTTTAAAGAAATTCCTGATGGATGGGAAGGATTAGATATAGGACCAAAAACAGCAGAAATGTATACAGAAGAATTAAAGAAAGCAAAGACTGTTATTTGGAACGGACCTGTAGGATTATTTGAATTTGATAAATTTGCTAATGGAACAAATGCTTTAGCAAAAACTTTAGCTGAATTAACAGATGCAACTACTATTATCGGTGGTGGAGATTCAGCAGCTGCTGTTGAAAAGATTGGATTATCTGATAAATTTACACATATTTCAACAGGTGGAGGAGCTTCTTTAGAATTCTTAGAAGGTAAAAAATTACCAGGAATTGAAGCTTTACAAGATAAATAATTTCTAAAAGAAGAGGAAAACGAAATATGGAAATTATTTTAGGTAAAACAAGTGGATTCTGTCCAGGAATTACAAATGCAGTTGAGACCACAAAGAAGATTTTGCAAGAAGAGAAAAAAAGCATTTATTGTTTAGGTGATTTAACACATAATGCACAAGTTATTGAAAAACTAGAAACTATGGGATTAATAACAATTCAAAATGTTGAAGAGGCAAAGGAAAAAGTCATTTTTCGTTCACACGGAGTAGAAAAAGAGACCTATGAGAAGGCAAAACAGTTAGGTTTACAAGTGATAGACCTAACTTGCCCAAAAGTTTTACGAATTCATAAACTTGCTGATGAATATAACCAAAAAGGCTATCATATAGTATATATTGGGGATGGGAAACATCCTGAGGTAGTAGGTACTTTAAGCTATTGTAAAGGAAATTATTCTATTATAGAAGATGAAAGTGATGTAGATAAAGTAATAGAAGAAATTTCAAAAAAAACATATACCAAAATAGTACTTTTAGCACAAACAACATTTCATTTAGAAAAGTATGCTAAAATTTTACAACAGTTAAAAAGCAAAATGCCAGAAAATGTAGAATTTGTAGTAGAAGAAACTATTTGTAATGCAACACATATTAGGCAGAAAGAAACCTTAGAGATTGCAAAACAAGTAGACTACATGATTATTATTGGTGGAAGAAAAAGTTCAAATACCCATAAACTATATGAAATAGCTAAAGAAAATTGTAAAAAAGCAATTTTAATAGAAACCAAAAATGAATTACCATTAGAGGAGTTAAAAAAAGTAAACAAAATTGGAATTATGGCAGGAGCCTCTACACCAAAAGAAAGTATACAAGATGTAATCAATCTCTTATAAGGAGGGAAAAGTATGAGAAAAAAAGTGATTGCTGGAAATTGGAAAATGAATATGTTGCCAAATGAAGCAATTAGTTTCATAACAGAACTTGAAAAAAAGGTGAAAAACACAGAAAATGAAGTCATTCTTTGTGTACCATATACAGATTTATTTTATTGCTTATTAACAGCACAAGGAACAAATATAAAAATTGGAGCACAAAACATGCATTGGGAAAAAAGTGGAGCTTACACAGGCGAAATTTCTGGAGAAATGCTAAAAGCAATTGGAGTAGAATATGTCATTATTGGGCATTCAGAAAGAAGACAATATTTTGCAGAAACAGATGAGACAGTTAATAAAAAAGTAAAAGCAGCTTTTTCCTATGGACTAAAACCAATTGTATGTGTAGGAGAAACTTTAGAAGAGAGAGAAGCTGGTAAAGCACAAGATATTGTTACCACACAAACTAAGTTGGCATTAGAAGGACTAACACAGGAACAAGTACAAAATACAATTATTGCATATGAACCAATTTGGGCTATTGGAACAGGAAAAACAGCAACAGCTCATGATGCTAATGAAGCAATTAAACAAATTCGAGAAGAAATAAAAAAACTTTATGGTAAAGAAGTGGCAGAAAATGTTATTATTCAATATGGAGGAAGTGTTAAACCAAATAATGCAAAAGAATTATTCGAAACTTCCGATATTGATGGAGCATTAGTTGGGGGAGCAAGCCTTAAAGTAGAAGATTTCGAAAAAATTGTAAATTATAATCAATAATAAAAATATGCATAATA
This sequence comes from uncultured Clostridia bacterium, assembly GCA_944386125.1. Lineage (GTDB taxonomy): Bacteria > Bacillota > Clostridia > TANB77 > CAG-508 > UMGS1663. The sequence goes on from CALWZX010000071.1 coordinate 4,823, forward strand.
ATTGTTATTATGCATATTTGAGCTGTAAATTTAAAATAAGGAAGGATATCAAGAATGAATAAACAATTAACTATGTTAATGATATTAGATGGATTTGGAGAAAATAGTAATACAAAAGCAAATGCAGTAGCTATGGCAAATACACCTAATATAGATAAACTAATGAAAACTTGTCCAACTACAGATATTTTTACAAGTGGATTAAATGTAGGTTTACCAGATGGACAAATGGGAAATTCAGAAGTAGGCCATACAAATATTGGAGCAGGAAGAATTGTATATCAAGAATTAACAAGAATTACAAAATCAATAGAAGATGGAGATTTCTTTAGTATACCAGAGTTTGTAGCTGCAATTGATAACTGCAAAAAAAATCATTCTAAATTACACATTTTAGGTTTAGTATCAGATGGTGGTGTGCATAGTCATATTCGTCATTTATACGGATTATTAGAGTTAGCTAAAAGAAAAGATTTTGAAGAAGTTTATGTGCATTGTTTTATGGATGGAAGAGATACACCACCAGCTTCTGGAGAAAACTATATTACAGAGCTAGAAGAAAAGATGAAAGAAAAAGGAATTGGAAAAATTGCTTCTATTTCAGGAAGATTCTATGCAATGGATAGAGATAAAAGATGGCAAAGAATAGAAAAAGCCTATAATGCAATGGTAAACGGAGAAGGAGAAAAAGCAACTTCTGCAGTTGCTGCTATAGAGAGTTCTTATCAGAAAGAAGTATTTGATGAGTTTATAGAACCAACCGTTATGATGAATGGAGAAAAACCAGTAGCAACAATTGAAGAAAATGATTCTGTTATATTCTTTAATTTTAGACCAGATAGAGCAAGAGAAATTACAAGAACTTTAGTAGATAAAGATTTTAATGAATTTCCAACTAAAAAACAAAATTTATATTTTGTTTGTATGACAAGTTATGATGAAACTATGCCAAATGTACACATTGCATTCAAAAAAGCAGAACTAAAAAATACATTCGGAGAATATATATCTAAACAAGGATTAACACAATTAAGAATTGCTGAAACTGAAAAATATGCACATGTCACCTTCTTCTTTAATGGAGGAGAAGAAAAACAATATCCAGGTGAAGATAGAATTTTAGTACCATCACCAAAAGTAGAGACATATGACCAAAAGCCAGAGATGAGTGCATATGAAGTAACTGATAAGGTAGTAGAAGCAATTAATTCTAAAAAATATGATTGTATCATTTTAAATTATGCAAATCCAGATATGGTAGGTCATACAGGAAATTTAGAAGCAGCAATTAAAGCAATAGAAACAATAGATGAATGTGTAGGAAGAGTAGTAGAAGCTGTTAATGAACAAAATGGAGTCTTATTAATTACCGCAGATCATGGAAATGCAGAACAAATGATAGATTATCAAACAGGAGAACCACATACAGCTCATACAACTAATCCAGTACCACTTATTTTAGTTGGTATGGAAAATGCAAAATTGAAGCAAGGAAAACTAGCTGATTTAGCACCAACAATGCTACAAATTATGGGGCTAGAAAAACCAGAGGAAATGACAGGAGAAAGTATTATAGAAAACTAAATGCACACATCCTATAGGGGGAAGGATTATGCTAAACGAAGTAAAAATTAGAAGTCTATACGAACAAGTAAGAACACAGTTATATCGCATGATACCAGAAAAATGGGATAAAGTATATTTATATGCATCTTTTTTAGAACAAGTAAATGGTTTAAAAACAGGTGAAATGTATTTTTACTATTGTCCTACAGGAATATTAAAAAAGAACTACATCAATGTGTACGAAATTCCGGCAAAATTTAATATTGATGAAGATGAATATATGGTAATTGTTAACCAGTTATATCAAACTTTAAAGCAATTAAGAGAGGAATTTAAACAAGAAGAATTATGGTCAAATTTGACCATCTACATAGAAGGAACCTATTTTCGAGTACACTATGTATATGAGGATTTACTTCGGTTCAGCATATTCGAGTTATGATAGGCATTTAATATGGAAATGCAAATATTTAGACTTCCCAATAGAAAGATTATCAAGAAAAGATAGAAAAATGGTAGAACAATACTTCAAAAAAGAAGGACAATTAAAAAGAAGAGTAAAAGAAGAAACGATGAATATCTATGCAAAGAAAGAAAAAACTCGAGGATTAGAATATGAAAAAATACCATTACAAGGAGAAACTATAAAATTGCAACCTGTAAAAAAGAAAAAAATAGATAAATATGAAGCATACAAACAAGAACAGGAAAGAAAAGAATTACAAGAACGTAATTTGAAAAAAAATCAGATTTTAAAATTTTAAAATATATCAAATATTGAAAGGAGAAATAAATATGATTTATTCAAAAGAAGTAGAAAACATGTGCACTGTAAGAAAAGGTGTAGATCATGGACCAGCACCAATTCCAGAGGAAGGCAAATGGGTAAAAGCAAAAGAAATAAAAGATATTTCAGGATTAACACATGGTATTGGATGGTGTGCTCCTCAACAAGGTGCTTGTAAATTAACTTTAAATATAAAAGAAGGAATTATTCAAGAAGCATTAGTAGAAACAATAGGATGTTCAGGAATGACACATTCTGCTGCTATGGCTGGAGAAATACTAGTAGGAAAAACAATATTAGAAGCATTAAACACAGACCTTGTTTGTGATGCAATTAATACAGCTATGAGAGAATTATTTTTACAAATTGTATATGGAAGAAGTCAATCTGCATTTTCTGAAGGTGGACTTACAATTGGTGCAGGATTAGAGGATTTAGGAAAAGGTCACAGAAGTCAAGTAGGAACTATATATTCTACTTTATCTAAAGGACCTAGATACTTAGAGCTTGCTGAAGGATACATAGTAGAAATTGGTTTGGATAAAGATGATACCATTATTGGTTACAAATATGTAAACTTAGGAAAAATGATGGACAATATTAAAGCAGGAATCGAACCAATGGAAGCAATTGAAAAAGCTTCTGGAACATATGGAAGATTCAATGAAGCTGTAAAGAAAATTGATCCAAGAAAAGAATAATATAAAATAAAAGATATAGGAGGTAAAATTATGGCAGTAACATTTGAAGGTTATGAAAGAAGAATAGATCAAATTAAACCAGTAATGGAAAAATACGGAATTAAAGATTTTGAAGATGCATTAAATATATGCAAAGAAAAAGGATTTAATCCTTATGAAATTGTGAAAGGTGTTCAACCAATTTGTTTTGAAAATGCAGCTTGGGCATATACTTTAGGTGCCGCAATTGCAATTAAAAAAGGATGTACAAAAGCTCATGAAGCAGCAAAAGCTATAGGAGAGGGATTACAAGCTTTTTGTATACCAGGTTCTGTAGCAGATGATAGAAAAGTTGGTTTAGGACATGGAAATTTAGCTTCAATGCTATTATCAGAAGAAACAAAATGTTTTGCATTTTTAGCAGGACATGAAAGCTTTGCAGCAGCAGAAGGAGCAATTGGTATAGCTAAATCAGCAAATAAAGTAAGAAAAGAGCCTTTAAGAGTTATTTTAAATGGTTTAGGAAAAGATGCAGCTCAAATTATTTCAAGAATTAATGGATTTACTTATGTAAAAACAGATTTTGATTTCTTTACAGGAAAAGTAAAAATTGTAGAAGAAATTGCATATTCTGATGGAGAAAGAGCAAAAGTAAGATGCTATGGTGCAAATGATGTAAGAGAAGGTGTAGCTATTATGTGGCTTGAAGATGTAGATGTTTCTATTACAGGAAATTCTACAAATCCAACAAGATTCCAACATCCAGTTGCAGGTACATACAAGAAAGAACGTATAGAAGCTGGTAAAAAATATTTCTCAGTAGCTTCTGGAGGAGGAACAGGAAGAACATTACATCCAGATAACAT
>CALWZX010000072.1 GCA_944386125.1 uncultured Clostridia bacterium
ACCATATTTTTCTAATTTTTCAAATAAAAACTTGAATTTTTTTATAATTTATGGTAAGATAGTAAATGTTAATTTTTATTAATTTTAGGAGGTGTAATATCATATGGCAAAATGTGAAATTTGCGAAAAAACACTATCTCATGGAAATCAAATTAGTATTGCACGTTCACACGTTAGTAGAAGAACATCAAGAACCTTTAAACCAAATTTAAGAACAATCAAAGCTATCGTTAATGGACAACCAAAAAGAATCTCTGTATGTGCAAAATGTTTACGTTCAGGAAAAGTTACAAGAGCATAATTTACTGAACTTTAAGTTTTGATGATATATAGATTATTAAAAAATGGTGCATCATTTTTTAATAAGTTGTAATATGAAATAATTTCTTAAGAAATAGTACAAAAGGCTGCTTATTCCAAGCAGTCTTTTATGTATTTATTTAATTCCAAATAATAGTTTTACTATCCCTCTTAAGCATTTTGGAACTTTCTTTACTACAATTGTCATAATTTTATCCCACCCTTTCTCTTCGTTTTAACAAAACAGCCAGGCTAGCCCCATACATAATACAGCGGCACCAATTAAAAACAACCAACCTGTTGCAGGAAGTAACAATACCAGTAATACACCTAATCCGATTCCTATACAGCATACCCCTATAGTTTTTTTCAAAGCACAAAACATAATCTATTACCTCCTCTTTATGATATTATATTTCATCTTGTTTTTTTTGTGATAGAAAAAGAAAAAAAAGCAAGTTTTACATAACTTGCTTTTTATTGTTTATTTTTCCTTACTTGGTAATATTTGTGTTACTAAGCTACCTAAACCTAATAGCGTAATAACAATCATAAGCAATGAACCGAAGATGGGAATGTAATATAATGCCCATGCTGCTATGCTAACCAATACAATCATTCCTAGTTCTTTTCCTTTGCCTTCCCATTTTATTTTCTTAGCTATCAGTTTTCCTATTATCACATAACCAATTGGGGCACTGATAATAAATAATAACAACATGATTCCTAATAATAGCATTCCTATGTTAGCTGTAAATCCAGTGCATAGTAAAGCTATAAATGCTATAAATGTTATAAATATCGCTAATATTGCTACACCTAAAGCTATTCCTATATCTTTTATCTTCATATTCGTTAATTTTTCTGAGAACTTAGGTGCTAAGAATAAAATGAATAATGCAATAACTAAAGTAAATAAAATACTAGATACTAAATCGATAATATAATCTGCTATACTTTTTGTTACTTCTTTTACAGGAGTATATTTTACTTCTCCTTTTATATTTTCTGTTACTAAGCTTTGTTCTGTTGAAGAAGTATATTGAACATCTCCATTAATCACCGTTGTATCTGCCATATTTATGGTATTTATTACTCCATATATATTTCTATTAATCATTCCATTTAAATTACATACATCTGACATAATTTTTAAGTCTCTACTAATAAATGCTTCTTCTTCCATTGTAAAGTTTGCGCAAGAGGCATAAATATCATAACAAGCTCCTTGAAAGTTAATTGTATTAGCACATGCAAAAATACTAGAATATATAACAGCTGTTGGCTCTACAATTAATTCATTAGCTAGTACAAATAAGTCTCCACCTATTTCTCCTGTAATTCTTACCGTATTTCCCATAACAAATGCATTTCCATCAATAACTTTATCTACAGTAACATTTTCGCTAAATGCTACAAGGTCACTTGCTTGCCATTCTACTTCTTCATTTTCAGTCTGCTGTGTTTCTGTATCTTGTATTGTAGCAATATCTTCTAATACATTTTGTGTATTTGTAGCATCTGTAGCATACACCTGTGATAACATAAAAGTTATGCATAAACTAAAAAGTATACTTATAATTAAACATTTCTTTTTCATTTTTTCCTCCTAAAAAATTCCTATAATTTCGTTTTGTTCATTTATATCTATATTTTCAGCCGCTGGATGTTTTGGTAAGCCTGGCATTGTCATAATATTTCCTGTTATGATTACTATAAATCCGGCACCTGCTTTTAAGTTTACTTCTCTTACATGAATGGTAAACGGATCCGAACATAATAAATTTTTTGCATCGTCTGACAAAGAATATTGTGTTTTTGCTATACATACTGGCAAGTTTTTATATCCTAAACTTTCTATTTTTTGTATTTGTTGCTGTGCTTTTTCTGTAAATTCTACATCTTTAGCGCCATATATTTTAGTAGCCACTGCTTTAACTTTTTCCTTAATAGATTGTTCCAATGCATATATGTACTGAAATTTTCTTGGTTGTTGTTTTGTTATCTCTACAATTTTATTCGCTAAATCTACTGTACCTTCAGCCCCTTTTGCCCAACATTCTACTAAACTCATAGGAATATTATTTTCTTGTAAATATTCTTGTAAATATTGTGTTTCCTTTTCAGAATCTTGTACATAATGATTAATTGCTACTACTACGGGTATATTAAATTGATTGGTTATATTATCAACATGTTTCATTAAATTATGACATCCTATTTGTAAAGCCTGTATATTTTCTTTGATAGTTTCTTCTTTTGAAGCTCCTCCATGGTATTTTAGTGCTTTTAAAGTTGCTACTAAAACAACAGCATCTGGTATTTTTCCTAGCACTCTTGTTTTGATATCTAAAAATTTTTCAGCACCTAAGTCTGCTCCAAAACCTGCTTCAGTAACACAATATTCTCCTAATTGCATCGCCGTTCTGGTGGCAATTACACTATTACATCCATGTGCTATATTTGCAAAAGGTCCTCCATGAATAATAGCTGGAGTATGTTCTAATGTTTGAACTAAATTAGGTTTAATAGCATCTTTTAATAGTACTGTCATAGCTCCCTCTGCATGTAACTGTCTTGCAGTAATTGGCTGCTCTTGATTATTATATCCTACAATAATATCCCCTAACCTTTTCTTTAAATCTTGTATGTCTGTTGCTAAACATAAAATTGCCATAATTTCTGAAGCAACCGATATGTCAAATCCATCTTCTCTTGGTACAATATTTTTCTCATGAGAGAGTCCTGTTTGAACTTTTCTTAATTGCCTATCATTTAAATCTACACACCTTTTCCATGTTACCTCTTTGATATGTAAATCGTTTCCTTGATAAATATGATTATCTATCATTGCCGATAACAAATTATTAGCAGAAGTAATTGCATGAATATCTCCTGTAAAATGTAAATTAATATCTTCCATAGGTGCTACTTGTGCATAGCCTCCTCCTGTTGCTCCACCTTTCATTCCAAATACTGGTCCTAAAGAAGGCTCTCTCAAGGCTAGTATTGCTTTTTTTCCTATTTTTCGTAGTCCATCTGCTAATCCTATAGAAACTGTAGTTTTTCCTTCTCCTAATGGTGTAGGATTAATTGCTGTTACTAGTATAAGCTTTGCCTTTTCATTTTCTTTTTCTATATTTTTAACAATTTTAGCTTTACCTTTTCCATAATATTCTATTTCATCTTCTTTTAAGTTACATTCTTTTGCAATTTCTGAAATATGTTTTAATTTTGTTTTTCTAGCAATTTCAATATCTTCCATCCTACCCCTTCTTTCTTAGGCAACAAGTCCTACAAGAACTCCTATAATTGCTCCTACTAAAACCTGTGTTGGTGTGTGTCCTAACACTTCTTGTAATTTTTCTGTTACTTGAACTCCTGTAAGGCCTGGCGTTTCAGCAATTTTGTTTAATAATTTTGCTTGTTTTCCTGCTGCTCTTCTTATACCTGCTGCATCATACATAACTACTGCTGCAAAAATAACTGTTACAGCAAAAATAGGCGAAGTTGTTCCTTCTGCTCTAGCTACTAATGTAGCAAGTGCACAAACAACTGCAGAATGAGAGCTTGGCATTCCCCCAGCTCCTAAAATTCGTTTAAAATTAAATTTATGCGTTGTTGCCAAATCCCATAATAGTTTAAATAATTGTATAAAAAACCATACAGAAAATGGCACAATTAAATATTTATATTGTGTATAAAACTCCATTGTTATCCCCTTCTATTTTTTAGTCTTGACTTTCTTTGCTATCTAGTACAAAATTTTCTTCTTGTAATTTTCCGTCTTTTTCTAATAATATAGTTATTTTCTTTTCTGCATTTTCTAATATTTCATTACATTTTTTAGAAAGTTTCATTCCTTCTTCAAATTTTGAAAGAGACTCTTCTAAATTTAAATTTCCACTTTCTAATTCCAGTGCAATTTGTTCTAGATTTTTCATTGCTTGTTCAAAACTCATTTTTTCCATTGATTTGTTGCTCCTTTTTTCTATTGGTTTAATACTTTTTTTGTAAATGTTCCCTCAGATACATTTACCATATAATAAGCAATTAATTTTGTATCTTGTGTTACTAATACCCTATATTCTCCTGATGGTTCTATACCATCCACATCAAAATACACAATACTATCACCTATATCTTCTGTATTTCCCCAATCTTTTTTGGCAATATCTAATGCTTTTTGCTCTTCTGTTTGTGGATTTTCTTCAAATGTTTCTGTAGATGTAGAACCGCCTGTAACTACATTTTCTTCTACTGTATTTGTTTGTGTTTCATTATTTTGTACTATATTTTGTTCTTGCTCATTTACTACTGTTTCTGTTATTGTATTAGTTTCATTAATAATTCTATTGGAAGCTGTAAAGGTTGCTTCTTCTTGGTTATTTGAAGAAAAAGATTGTAAAATGAAAACAATAAGAGCTATTAGTATAATAACTAATATAACTACAGCGATGCTTAACTTCTTATTATTTTTTCTTTCCATAATAAACTCCTTTCTTATTACAAGATTTTGGCATCTTTTTTGCCATCCTCTAATAATAATTGAACTTCTTCTCCTGTTTTTAATTGTTTTACACTTTTTACTAACTCATTTTGTTTTGTTTGCACAATTACATATCCTCTTGTTAATGTTTTTAAAGGACTTAAAGCATCTAGTTTAGCAACATTTTTTAACATTTCTGTTTTTGCTTGCTGCCAATTTTTTTGTATACTACTTTCTATTTGTTTAACATTCATGTCTATCATCATACGATATTCATTAATCTTTTGTAATGGTGCTTTAAAGCATTTGCTATTCATACATTTTTCATAACGTAATTTTATATATTGTAACTCTTTTTTTAATGCTTGTTTATATCTATTTTCTTGCGTTACTATTTTTTGTTTTATTTCTTCCACATTAGGAACAGAAAGTTCTGCAGCAGCAGAAGGTGTAGGTGCCCTTAAATCTGCTACAAAGTCAGCTATTGTAAAGTCTGTTTCATGTCCTACTGCTGAAATAATTGGTATTTCCGATTCATATATTGCTCTTGCAACAATTTCTTCATTAAAAGGCCATAAGTCTTCTAATGAGCCTCCTCCTCTTGCTAAAATAATAACATCTGCTAACCCATATTGATTCATTGTTTGAATACCTGTAACAATTTTTTGTGCTGCCCCTGCACCTTGTACTGGGACTGGTAATAGTTTAATATATACATTTGGATTTCTTCTAGTTGCTACATTAATAATATCTCTAATGACTGCTCCTGTATTGGAAGTTAATACCCCAATACACTTTGGCATTAATGGAATCTTTTTCTTATGCTCTTGTGCAAATAGTCCTTCTTGTTCTAATCTAGATTTTAACTTTTCGTATTCTGCATATAAATCACCTATTCCATCTTGTTGCATTGCTCTTACATATATTTGATATACACCATCTCTTTCAAAAACAGAGACTTTTCCTAATACCATAACTTTTGCTCCATCTTTAGGCACAAAATTAAGAGTATTAGTATACGTTTTAAACATAACACATTTGATTAAGCAATTCTCATCTTTTAAAGTAAAATACATGTGCCCCGTATAATGATGTTTAAAATTGGAAATTTCTCCTTTTACTAATACTTGTTCTAAGAATTCATCTTCTTCTATTTTTCCTTTAATATATGTATTTAACTCACTTACTGTAATTGGCTCATATTTCAATTCTTTTTTCCTCTTTATTGTATATTTTTGTTTTTGATAATATTTGCTAAAATTCCATTGATAAATGTTTTAGAGTTTTCATCTCCGTATTTTTTAGCAAGCTCTACTGCTTCATTTACAGCTACCTTAAAAGGTACTTCTGTATAAAGTATTTCGTAAATAGCAAGCCTTAATATAGAAAGATTGATTTTAGAAATTCTTTCTATTGACCATTTTTCTTTTAAATTTTGACTAATTAATGTATTGATTTCTGATATATGTGATTCTACTCCTGTTAAATTTTTTTGGATGTCTTTTTTATCTGCCTCATTTTCCACATGATTTTCTTGGAGTAAAATTTCAATTTCTTCATCATTTAAACCTTTTTGCATTTCTATGGTATATAGTATGGAAAATGTAATTTCTCTGATTTCTGTTCTTTTCATTGCTTCCTCTTTCTATAATTTATCAATAAATTTTTTAAGTTTTTCTTTTACTTGTGTTTTATTTCTTTGAATGTAATTTCCTGCATAACCACAAATAACAATTAATATAATTCCTACCATTAATTTATATAATCCTGTAAAGAATATAAAAATGGCAACTAATACTCCTATAATAATTCCACCATAAGCTGCAAAAATTTTTCTTAATTCTTCCATGTAAAACACCTCTTATTCATTCATTGTTTCTAAAGGATTTTCTCTTTCTTGTAAATTTCTTATACTAATATTGACTTCTTTTACTTCTAAATCAGAAACTTTTTTTATAGAAGTTTTGATTTTAGTTTGTAAATTAGTAGATAGTTCTTTAATAATGGCATCTTTTGTAACACTAAATATAACATTAACAATTAATCCTCCGTTATTATCTACTACAATTTTAGTAGCAATATCTTGTGCACTATCAAAACCTTTTACAATATTATTCACTAATTCTTCTAGTGTAACTTTAGATATAACCAATTCGCCATCTGTATTTTTTAAAATAATCCCATCTTTAATTCCATTTTTCTCTTTTTCGTCTGATGGAAAAAAGATACATTTTACAGCTAAAGCTATTAATACAATAGATATTCCTAATAAAATGTTCGTAGATGTTGGATTATTAAACATATTCTTTACTAAATTACTTACCAATTCTACATCTAGCCATCCAAAACACATAACAAATATAATAACTGATAATATTAATATAAGACTTGAAAATACCATTAATCCTAGTTTATCAAAAAATTTCATTATTTATTCCTTCTTTCTTTTCTAATTTAACAAGGGCGCTAAAAAACGCCCTTATGGAATTAGTTATTATTCTTGTGTTTTATTATTTCCTTCTGTATCTGTTTTAGCGTCTGTGTTAACACCTTGTACATGTACATTTACTTCTACTACTTTTAATCCTGTCATAGTCTCAACTGATTTTTTAACTCTGTTTTGAATTTCAAAAGCAACATCTGGAATTCTTACACCGTATTCAACTATAATGTTAACATCTATTTTAGTTTCTTTTTCTCCTACTTCTACTTTAATTCCTTTTGCTAAGTTCTTTTTACCACTTAAAACTTCTGAAATTCCTCCTGCAAATCCTCCTGCCATATCAGAAACTCCAGGTACTTCAGATACTGCAATTCCTGCTATAACAGCTACAACATCATCAGCAATTTTAATTTCATTATTGTCTGCAAGTGTAATTTCTCCTTGCTCATTTACTACTACTTCTTCTTTTTTTTCTTCTTCATTTTCCATAACGAAAACCTCCTTTTTTTATCCGTTTGTTTTTATTTATAAGTTACTATTAGTATAACAATAACTGGCTATTTTTACAACACTTTTTTCAATTTTTTTATATTTTTTTCCAACTCATTATTGCAATTCACAGCTAATAAGTTACTTATTAACAAGTTGATATATGAATATTGAATAGATTTTGAATGTGATAGGAGGGAATTTAGCTTTTCTTAAATAATTTTATGGAAAATGTTCACGCTTGTCGTGAAAGGGTGCCATAAAATTATTTTAGAAATTCTTATATTCCTGTATTGAGCCGAAAAATTTATGAAATATTCATATATCACCCATGTTTTGTATTATTTTATTTATTATGAATTGTAACAACTAATTCTGTTATTTTAATTGAGTTCCCACTGTAATTGTGTTTCCCCTTAGGAAGTCTTGAATTGTCATCTTTCTTGCGTTTTCTGCTTGTATTTCTTCAACTTGTATAATACCTTGCTTTGTTTGTATTCGCAATCCTTCTTTTTCTGAGGCAGTAATAACAGTTCCTGGCTCTACTTTTACCTCTTCTTTTTCGATATTTTTTACTTTCCATAATTTTATTTTTTTATTTTCATAAAAAGTATATGCTCCCATAATAGGATTTAAGCCTCTTACTAAATTTTTTATTTGTTCTGCTGTTTTTTCTTGCCATTGTATATGCGAAATTTCTTTACTTAGCATAGGTGCCATAGAAAAGTCTTCTCCTTGTTTTATTCTTGGAGCTGTATCATTTTCAATTGCTTTTATTGTTTTTACTAACAACTCTCCTCCTATTTTTGCTAATCTATTCCATAGCTCTCCTGTTGTTTCTTCTTCTCCTATTGTTACTTTCTGTGAATAGATCATATCTCCTGTATCCATTCCTTCATCCATATACATAGT
>CALWZX010000073.1 GCA_944386125.1 uncultured Clostridia bacterium
TACCTATTTATTTGCAGTTAAGATATTAACATTTTGTAACCATTCAATTAATTTAAATTTAAATTTAACCTCAGAAGAATTGGTGTCGCTAATAATATGGTAACTCTCATTGGAAAGTTCTTGTTTCATCATGTTTTTAGAATCTTCAGGTACAACTCCAGAAGTTACGTTTACAAAACATAGAGGAGGAAACATAACACACCACCAATTTTGTCCTTTAGCATCTCCTATATTAATTCTTAAAGCATCATAATCTCCGGCAGGAAGAGAAATATCTCCATAATTTTTGGTAGGAAAATAAAAGTTTCCTATTTCAACACTAACCGGATAATCATATCCTTCTTCTTGAATTGTTCGTTCTGCAATAGCTTGAAAATCATCTAAATGTTCTTTTGTAAGTTCTATAACATCGAGTTTGTTACTAGCAGTATTTATTTCGTTCATATAGGCAATAACTTTATCTCTTACTATATATTTCAAATTTTGGTCTTCAGTAGAATCGCTATTAGCAATAACATGTAAACGAAATACACTACTTGCGATGTCTTCTGAAACGTAACTTGCGTATGAAAAAGCATTAATAGAAATATAAAGAAAAAATAAAAAAATTAAAATAAAGGAATATTTTACCTTTTTAGAACATATAATAGATAATAGAGATTTCATATAAAGACCCTCCTTATAATTTTGTAAATTTCATGTATTTAATTTCATTATTAACAAAAATAAAAATAATATACATATTTGGAAAAAAATTTTTAAATAGGTGAAATGTCGAAATATAGGGAAAACTTTATTTGTAATATTATTGACATATTTGAAATAAAATGGTAAAATTTACCATATCAAAAATAGGAGGCTATATTTATGGAGAAAACAGAAAATAACGTAAAAAAATTATGTAGTTTTTATGTAAGTGATTGGCACTTAGTAACAATGCTATTGCCATATATCCACAAATCCTTATCAGAGGAAGCAAAAGTAGCCACAATTTTAGAAAAAAATATACAAGAAAATATTCATATTTTATTACAAAGATTAAAATTAAAGAATGAAGAAAAAATTTTACAAATAGATTGGAATCGCACAAATGAGAAAAGATATACAACAATTGCAAAGAAAATAGATGAAGCTATAGGAGAAAATATAGTAATTGTTATTAACGGAGCTAAACAATTTGTAAATAGAGCAAATGAAAATATAGAAAAATATATAGAAAAAAATGCTCAAAAATTAAAAGAAAATCATACACATATAACCATTGTGGATTGTTACGAAATTATTGAATTTAATGGAAGTATTAATGAAATTTTAGACAAGCATGATAAAATTTTAAATACATCTGGTGAAAAAGAAATCGAAGAAGTTTTTGGAGAATATCAGAGAAAACAAAAAATAAGCTAAAATATTTGACGAAATAAAAATTATGGTATATTATATTGAGAACCAAGACACTATATATTTTATATAGAAAAAATATCATTTATAAGGAAGGTAATCAAATGGAAGAAAAATATTTAAGTGCACAAATGGTTCTAAAAAAAGCAGGACAAGAACAATTATTAGATTGTTATGATATTTTACCAAAAGAAAAACAAGAGAATTTGCTAAATGAAATATTAACAACAGACTTTGCGCAAATAGCTAAATTATATGAAAAATCAAAGCAAGAAATTTCTTTTAAAGAAGCAAAAATTGAACCGATTGCTTATGTAGAAAAAGCAAAAATGTCAAAAGAAGATTATGAAAAATATGATAAAATAGGAAGTAAAATTATACAAGAAGGTAAATATGCAGTAGTAATTATGGCTGGAGGACAAGGTACTAGATTAGGTCATGATGCACCAAAGGGAACCTATGACTTAGGTTTAGCATCTCATAAGAGTATATTTGAATTATTATGTGATACTTTAAAAGAAGCAGAACAAAAATATGGAGTATATGTACCTTGGTATGTTATGACTAGTAGACAGAATAATAAAGATACCATAGATTTTTTTGAAAAAAACAATTATTTTGGTTATCCAAAGGGAAAGGTAATGTTCTTTATTCAAGGAGAACAACCAATTGTAGATGAAAATGGAAAATTAATGCTTGATGAAAATGGAGAAATTAATCAAGCAGCTGACGGACATGGTGGTATTTTTGTTGCAATGCGCAAAAGCGGAGTCATCTACGACATGAAAACGAAAGGTGTAGAATGGGCCTTTATTTGTGGCGTTGATAATGTTCTAGCAAAAATGGTAGACAGTGTTTTTGTAGGACTAGCCACAGATAAAAAAGTATTAGCTGCTGGAAAAAGTGTTGTAAAAGCATATCCTGAAGAAAAAGTAGGAGTATTTTGTAAGAAAAACGGCAGACCAAGTGTTATAGAATATAGTGAAATTTCAAAAGAAATGGCAGAACAAAGAGAACCAAATGGAGAATTAACTTTTGGAGAGTCTCATATTTTATGCAATTTATTTCATATTGATGCTATAGATGATATGAGTAAAGATAAATTACCATACCATATAGCACATAAGAAAATCAAATACATGGATAAAAATGGAAACATTGTAAAGCCTGAAAAACCAAATGCATATAAATTCGAAACATTTTTATTTGATGCATTTGAAAGTTTAGAAGACATGGCAATCATGAGGGTAAAAAGAGAAGAGGAATTTGCGCCTGTAAAAAACGCAGAAGGTGTAGATAGTCCAGAAACAGCAAGAAAATTATACAACGATTTTCATCATATAAAATAGGGGGAAGTTTGAAAGATAGTTATTTTTAATAAGTATCTTTCAAATTTTGTCTATTGCATAAAAAAGAGAAAAAGGAGAAGAAATATGAATTATTTAGAAACTTATAATCAATGGTTAAAAAATGATTTTTTCGATGAAGAAACAAAAAAGGAATTAGAAAAAATAAAGGAAAATACAAAAGAAATAGAAGATAGATTTTATAAAGAATTAGAATTTGGTACAGCAGGATTAAGAGGAATTATTGGAGCAGGAACTAATCGTATGAATCGTTATACTGTAGGAAAAGCAACACAAGGATTAGCTAATTTTATAAAAAAGGAAAAAGGAGAAGACAAAGGTGTTGTTATTGCCTATGATTCTAGACACATGTCTAAAGAATTTAGTGAAATTTCGGCTCTTTGTTTAAATGCGAATGGAATCAAAACATATGTATTTGAAAGTTTAAGACCAGTACCAGAATTATCTTTTGCTGTTAGAACTTTAGGTGCGATAGCAGGCATTATGATAACAGCAAGCCACAATCCTCCAAAATATAATGGATATAAGGTATATTGGGAAGATGGAGCACAAATAACAGCACCAAAAGATAAACAAATTATTGATGAAGTAAGAGCAATCAAAACATATGAAGATATTCAAACTATGAATGTAGAAGAGGCAATTCGTAAAGATTTATATCATGTTATTGGCAAAGAAATAGATGATAAATATATAGATACATTAAAAAAGCAAGTTTTAAATCCAGAAGTAATTCATAGACAAAAAGATTTAAATATTATATATACTCCATTACATGGAACAGGAAACATTCCTGTTAGAAGAATATTAAAAGAAATTGGTTTTGAAAACGTACATGTTGTTAAAGAACAAGAAAAGCCAGATGGAGATTTTCCAACTGTAGAATATCCTAATCCAGAAGATAAAAGAGCATTTGCATTAGCATTAGAATTAGCAAAAAAGGAAAATGGGGAAATAGTACTAGCTACAGATCCAGATGCTGATAGATTAGGAGTATATGCTAAAGATACAAAAACAGGAGAATATATGCCTTTTACGGGAAATATGTCAGCATTATTAATTGCAGAATATATTTTATCACAAAGAAAAGAAAAAAATACACTTCCTAAAAATGGAGCAATGGTAAAAAGTATAGTTTCTTCTACTTTAGCTAATGCAATTTGTAAAGAATATCATATTACTTTATTTGATGTTTTAACAGGTTTCAAATATATAGGAGAAAAAATAAAAGAATTCGAAACAACAAAAGAATATGAATATGTTTTTGGATTTGAAGAAAGTTATGGATGCTTAGTAGGAACACATGCACGAGATAAAGACTCTATAGTTGCAGTTATGTTATTATGTGAAGCAGCAGCTTATTATAAGGAGAAAGGACTTACTTTATGGGACCAAATGATAAAAATTTATGAAAAATATGGATATTATAAAGAAGGAATTGTATCAATTACATTAGAAGGTGTGGATGGTATAGAAAAAATGAAGCAAATTATGCAAGATTTTAGAAACAATCCACCAAAAAAACTTGGTAATTATGAAGTAAAGAGAATAAGAGATTATGACTCACAAATTATTATAGATTGCATGACAGGAAAAGAAGAAAATACTAATTTACCAAAATCAAATGTATTATATTATGAATTAGAAAATGATGCTTGGTGTTGTGTACGTCCTTCAGGAACTGAACCAAAAATTAAGTATTACATTGGAGTAAAAGGAACTTCTATGCAAGATGCACAGCAAAAAATGATAGAAATAGAAGAAGCATTGAAAAATAGATAATAAATAAAAAGCTAATGAACAATTTCATTAGCTTTTATTCATGCCAACCTTTAATATGATTTCTTTTAATAACTCCTAATAGATTGGCTCTACACATAGGAATATCACAAGATAAATTCGATAATAATTTTTTCATATACTCTCTCTTAGAAACTCCGTCCATAGGGCAATTTTTTTTCATAACAGTAATATTTTCTCTTTTGATAAACTTTTTAATTTCTTTTTCAGAAAGATAAATTAATGGTCTAATCACTGTAATTTTAGAACGATCCATATAATTAACTGGACCAAAAGTAGAAAAATTTCCTGTTAAAAATAAATTCATTAAAAAAGTTTCTAAAACATCATCTTCATTATGCCCCAAAGCAATTTTATTACATCCTTCGCGTATAGCAACAGAATTTAAAATACCACGTCTAATATTAGCACATAAAGAACAAGGTCTTTTTTCACTTCTAATGTCAAAGACAATTTCCTTTATATGGCTATCTTCAATAATAAGAGGAACATCTAAATCATTGCAAACTTTTTTTAAAAAGGAAGTATCGAAAAATTCAAAATTAGGATTTACACTAATGGCAATCATATCAAAAGAAACTTTAAAATAGCGTTGTAACTGTTTTAAAGCCATTAACATAGTAATAGAATCTTTTCCACCAGAAAGACATACGGCAATTTTATCTCCATCTTCAATCATATGATAATCACGTATTGCCTTTCTCATTTCACTTAAAATTCTTTGCAAAAAAATCACTCCTACAAAAAGTTATCCACAATATATGCAAAAAATGTGGATAACTCATACTTTATTTGGTGTGACAGAAGGGAATTGAACCCCCGACACGCAGTTTAGGAAACTGCTGCTCTATCCAACTGAGCTACTGCCACATATAAAAAGATTATACTATAATTTTAAGAAAAGTCAACCTATGAAAAATTAAAAAATTTTCCAAAAAATGAATAAAAATAAAAAAACAAGAAAAACTAATAAAAAATAGGAGGGCAATATGAAAAAAATAATAGTATGCATAGTACAAATCATAATTTTGTTAGGGCTAATATTATGGATTACTAACGTAAATTCAAAACAAAGTAAAGCGGCATCTAGCAGTACAGCTTCAGATGTACAATTATTAGCAAGAGCAATTAATGGAGAAGCAAGAGGAGAACCTTATGAAGGACAAGTCGCTGTTGGAGCAGTTATTCTAAATAGAGTAAAACATCCAGATTTTCCGAATACAATTGCAGGAGTTATTTATCAATCTGGAGCATTTACAGCAGTTGCAGATGGACAAATTAATGTACCAATTGCAGAAGATTCAACTGTAGTAAAAGCTGCAAGAGATGCTTTAAATGGTTGGGATCCTACGGGTGGAGCAATATACTATTTTAATCCAGATACAGCAACTAACAAATGGATATGGTCAAGACCATTAATTAAGCAAATTGGAAAACATAGATTTTGTAGTTAAAAGAAAGGAAGGGTAAAAATGGGAAAAATAAGAGAAAAAATATATGATTGGAAAAATCGACTACAAGATAGACATATGCTTACAATAGTAGTAGTAACGATTATTGTAATTGTAGCGATGGGATTGTATATTTATAAAAGAGAAAGAGACTATAGACAAATGGCAGAAAACAATTATAATATGGCATTTTTTGAACTAGTAGACTATGTGCAAAATGTAGAGACTTATTTAGCAAAGTCATTAATATCTAGTACTCCAGAGCATGGAGCAGAAACATTAACGCACGTATGGAGAGAAGCAAATCTAGCACAAAGCTATCTTGCTAGACTTCCAATTGGCTCAAATGAACTAGCTAATACTTCTAAATTTTTAAATCAAGTTAGTGACTATAGTTTTACTTTATCTAGAAAAAATATCAATAATGAAAATTTAACGCAAGAAGATTTAGGAAATTTAGAACAACTTCACGATTATAGTTTAGAATTATCTAATACACTTAATCAATTATCGGCAGATATGAATGAGGGAAGAATTAAATGGGGAGAATTAGAACAAAAAGCAGGAAGTGTATTTGCTACAGAAGTAAGTAATATTTCACAAGATAGTTTTGATACTTTAGAAGAAAATTTCCATGAATATGCTGGATTAATTTATGATGGAGCTTTTTCGGAACATTTAACTAGCGTAGAAAAGAAGGGATTAACAGGAGAAAATATTTCAGAGGAGCAAGCAAGAAAAATTACAGAGGAGTACTACGGAACAGATAAAATAGAAGAGATTACTTCACAAGGATTATCAGAAAATACAGATATGCCAAGTTATAGCTTTTTAGTAACATTAAAAAATAAGCAAACCGCTAATATTTCTATTTCTCAAAAAGGAGGACATATTGTATATGCTAATTCTAATAGAGAAGTAGGGGATAGAACTATCAGTTATGAAAGAGCAGATGAATTAGGAAAAGAATTTTTACAAAGTAAAAATTTTCCTAATATGGAAGAAACTTATTATTTAGAAGAAGAAGGAATATTAACAATTAATTATGCATATGCGCAAGATTCTACTCAAGGAAAAGTAATTATGTACCCAGATTTAATTAAGTTAAAAATAGCATTAGATAATGGAGAGATATTAGGAATTGAAACAACAGGATATTTAAACTGCCACTCAGAAAGACAAATTCCAGAAGTGAAAATTTCTAGTGAACAAGCAAAACAAAATTTAAATCCAAACTTAAATATAGAAAGTGAAAAATTAGTATATATTCCAACACAATTTAAAACAGAAATTTTTTGCTGGGAATTCAAAGGAAAAGTAAAAGATACAGAATTTTTAGTATATATTAATGCTGAAACAGGAAAAGAGGAAGACGTTTTGGTGATAAAAGATACTCCAAATGGAATATTAACTATGTAAAATATGGATGGATAGAATTATGATAAATGTTTATAATAAGAAAAGAAAAACAAATACAATATGTTTTTCGTAAGGAGGAAGATATTATGTCTGGAAAACAGCAGACACGTATGTCTGAAAACTTAAAAGAAGAAATTGCAAAAGAATTAGGAGTATATGAACAAGTAAAACAAGATGGAGGAAGTTGGAGAAACGTATCATCAAAAACATGTGGAAATATTGTATCAAAAGCAATAGAAATAGCAAATAGAAGTGTAGAAAACAAATAAAAAATAGGTATCTTTTAAGATACCTATTTTTTAGGATAAGGTTCTTTTACATCAGTTTCTTCTACCAAGTAATCAATAGAAGTATGATAAAATCTAGCTAGCTCTAATGCATATTGCAGTGGTAGTTCTCTTTTTCCTGTTTCATATAAACTATATTGTTGTTGTTTTATATTTAATATTTCTGCAAGTTGTCTTTGGCGTAAATCAGAATCTTCCCTTAAATCACGTAATCTTTTTAAATACATGTTAACCTCCAAATTAAATTTATTAAAAATATTTTACCTAGAATTCAATAAAAGTATTCATTTTACTACTATATAGATGTACAAAACATCAGTTGCAAAATAATAAAAAAAGACATATAATGAAACAGCAAAAATATGAATATAATTTGCTTAAAGAAATACAATAAAATTGGAGGAAAAACATGAAAAACATAACTCTAGAAGATATAATAAGAGTTACACAAGGAGAGCTAATATGTGGAGGAAAACAAAAAGATTTAATATGTGAACATTACTGCTTTGATTCAAGGAAGCTCGGGAATTTGACAGTTAATTAAATAAAAAATTGATATAAGCATTGGAAATGCTTAATTTTTTTGTCAAATTTTTCTT
>CALWZX010000074.1 GCA_944386125.1 uncultured Clostridia bacterium
ATTATCTCCTACTATCATACTTATACTTACACCTGCTAATATTATGAGTATAATTAGGGTTACTACTCATTAATGAAAAAATGAACCTTTAGAAAATTTTTTTCTCTTAAAGTTCATTTTTTACATATTATTTCTTTTCTACTTTCATTTGTAGAGTTTCTCCATTAATATGATTTTCTACATAATCTTCTTGTGGTTTGTTATATACCACCTCTAATGCTAATGTATCCTTTTTAATTTGTTCTTCATATTTTTGGATAATTTTTTCTAATTTTTCATTACCTGCAACATAAAGGATAATGTTGTCTAATACTTCAAAACCACTTTCTTTTCTCATATTTTGTACTTTAGATAAAATTTCTCTTAAGAAACCTTCTTCTATTAAACTATCTGTAAGTTTTGTATCTAATACAACACCGATTTCGCCTTCACCGCTGAAAGCAAATCCCTCTTTTCCTTGCATTGTAATTAATAAATTATCATGGTTTAATTCTAAAGTAGTATCTTCATCAAGTTGTATAAATTCTGATCCACCATTTAGTATTTTTACTGCAAGTTCCATTTGATTATGTTTTGTAATTTCTTCTCGAATTTTTGGAATATATCTTCCATATTCTCTTCCTAGTACTGGTAAGTTTGGCTTAATCTCAAAGTTTACATACTCTGCCATATTAGCACCTAATTCTACTTCTTTGATATTTAACTCTTCTTTTACAATATCTCCATAATATGTTGGAAGTGCTTTTTCTGAAATTAGCATTTTAGATAATGGCTGTCTATTTTTGATGTTAGCACTATTTCTAGCACTTCTTCCTAATTTTACAATCGTATACGCTAAATCCATCTCTTTTTCTAATTTGCTATCAATTTTACTTGCATCATATTCTGGCCATGTACATAAATGTATACTTTCTTTTGCATCTGGATTAATGCTTACTACTAAATTTTGATAAATTTCTTCTGTCATAAATGGTACAAATGGTGCTGCTACTTGAATTAATGTTACTAATACTTTGTATAATGTAGTGTAAGCTCCAATTTTATCATCTGATAACCCTTGTTGCCAAAATCTTGCTCTATTTCTTCTAACATACCAATTTGATAATTCATCTGTGAAATCCTCTATTTGTAATGCTGCATTGGTAATATCATATTTATCTAATTTTTCATCTACTTCTTTTACTAAAGTATTTAGTTTAGAAATGATCCATTTGTCCATAATATTTTCTGATTGAAAATCTGTATATTGTAATGGATTAAATTGATCTATTTCTGCATATAACACATAGAAAGAATATACATTCCATAAAGTGCTTAAAAATTTTCTTTGCGTTTCTTCTACATCTTGTACAGAAAATCTTGTTGGTAACCATGGGCTACTACTTGTATAGAAATGCCATCTTGTTGCATCTGCACCAACTGTATTTAATACATCAAATGGATCTACCACATTTCCTTTTGATTTAGACATTTTTAGGCCTTTGCTATCTAGCACGTGTCCTAGTACAATACAATTTTCAAAAGCAGGTCTGTTAAACAAACATGTAGAAATAGCAAGTAATGTATAGAACCATCCTCTTGTTTGGTCTACCGCTTCTGATATGAATTGTGCTGGGAAGTTTTTCTCAAATAATTCTTGATTTTCAAAAGGATAATGTAGTTGAGCATATGGCATAGAGCCAGAGTCAAACCAACAGTCTATAACTTCTTTTACTCTTGTCATTTCTTTACCACAATGTGGGCATTTTAAATGAACATTATCAATATATGGTTTATGTAGTTCAATATCTTCTGGTACATCAATTCCTTTTTCTTTTAATTCTTGTATACTTCCTATACATTCTCTATGACCACATTCGCAAGTCCAAATAGGAAGTGGAGTTCCCCAATATCTATCTCTTGATAATGCCCAATCAATAACATTTTCTAGGAACTTTCCAAATCTACCTGTTCTTATTGTATCTGGCATCCAGTTGATTTTATTATTATTTGCTATTAATTGTTCTTTCACAGCTGTCATTTTTACAAACCAACTCTCTTTTGGATAATATAGAAGTGGTGTATCACATCTCCAACAATGAGGATAACTATGCATGTGTTTTTCACTACTGAACAATTTATTTTGTTCTTTTAACCATTTACAAATATCTTCATTACAGTCTCTTACAAATCTTCCTGCCCAAGGTTCTACTTCTTGTACAAATTTTCCCTCTTTGTCTACTAAGTTTACAAAGGTAATTCCATTTTTCTTAGCAACTATACTATCATCTTCACCATATGCAGGAGCAATGTGTACAATTCCTGTACCATCTGTTAATGTTACATAATCTCCGTGAATTACTTCAAAAGCTTTTCCTTCTACTTTTGCATAAGGTATTAGTTGTTCATATTTTATTCCTAATAATTCTTTTCCTAGCATTTCCTTTTCTATTTCATAAGGCTTATCTTTTAATACTGTTTCTAATAAATCTTTTGCAAGAATATAATGTTCATATACTGGATTTTCTTCATCACTTATATTAACTTTTACTTGTGCATATGTATATGTTTGATTAACACATAAAGCTAAGTTAGATGGAAGAGTCCATGGAGTTGTTGTCCATGCTAATATATAAGTATCTTCTTTTTCTACAACTTTAAATTTAGCAATACAAGTTAAGTCTTTTACATCTTTATATCCTTGTGCTACTTCATGAGAAGATAGGGCTGTTCCACATCTTGGGCAATATGGCATAACTTTATGGCCTTGGTATAGTAATTCTTTATCCCACATTTGCTTTAATGCCCACCAAACAGATTCTATATAGTCATTATGATATGTTACATATGGATTTTCCATATCTACCCAATATCCTATTTGGTCAGACATTTTTTCCCATAAAGATACATAGGAAAATACACTTTCTTTACATTGTTTAATAAATTTTTCTATTCCATATTCTTCAATTTGCTGCTTTCCTGATATTCCTAATTTTTTTTCTACTTCTAATTCAACAGGAAGTCCATGAGTATCCCAGCCTGCTTTACGAATAACTTGGTACCCTTTCATAACTTTGTATCTAGGAATAATATCTTTCATAACTCTTGTTAGAATATGTCCAACATGTGGTCTTCCATTGGCTGTTGGTGGTCCATCATAGAAAGTAAAATATCTTTTTCCTTCATTCATGTGAAAGTTTTTATGAATAATGTCTTTTTCTTTCCATAAATCAGTTACCTCTTGTTCCATTCCTACAAAACCTTTATCTTGTAGCTCTACTTTTTTATACATATTTGTTCCCCCTTATAGATAATTTTTTTGAATTTCCTCAACTAATTCAAAACGATGTTTTTGTCCTGTTTTATTGTCTGGTCTTTCTGGAATAACTTCTAAAAACATAGTTTCTGGTCTTACCCATATATGTCTGCCATCTTCTCTTTCATATAATGGTTTATATACTACCATTCTTTCTTTCGTTTCAGAATCATAAGCAACATTTTCTACAAAATAATAATTTCCTTTGAAGTGACGATATACTCTTCCAATTTTTACTTGTTCCATATTTTTTTCTCCTTTCTTTTTAGTAGATAGCTACCGGTAATTTTGCAAACAAAAAAGTCTTTCTATCCCATAGTTAGGACGAAAGACTTGTTATTTTCCGCGGTACCACCTAATTTGAAAATGATTTCATTTTCCTCTTCATTCTTCTTAACGCGAAGACACGTTTAAACTTACTTAGTTTCAGTTTAAAAACATAAACAAAGTGATAATAAATAAGTTAGTTCCTTATAAAACTTTCAGCACTTGGTTTTACTCTCTGTTAGGCTTTTCTTTTTATCTTGTCTTTGTTATTGTTTTTGATTATCTGCATTTTATGATAGCACGATTGTTACAAAATTGCAAGTGTTTTTTGAAAAATTGCGATAGCTGTGATGTAATTTTTCTATATACACCTTGTAAAGAAATTATGATATCGGTATAACTACTGGGCGGAATGTACTGTAAAAGTGAGAATATCCATTATCACGATCAAAATAAAATCTCCCTGTATGAGAAGAATACCAAAAATGTCCTCCTCTTGTTACAATTGGACCATCTAAACCTGCAAAATATGAATAATCATCTTTCCATGAAGTAGTTCCAGTTCCATTTGTAGATATCTCTCTTATTCCATCTCCATAAATGTTAGTGTTTTTTATATAATTTGCATTACTTGCTGCTTCTCTATTTTCAGTAGTATCTTCTTTTGTATTATTGTCTACTGTATTATCATGTGGATATACCATCGTGTACTTTGTACTTGTTGTTTTTAGCACATTTCCATTATATGCTACTGATGCTCCATAAGCAGATAAATTTTGATGTCCATTTGCTATATAAGATGCCGTTCTTTCCCATAGACCTCCTGCCATATCATATACTCCTGTTATATTTCTTGTACTAGATGCTACTACTCCTCCCTGTTGATTCCATGCATATATACTTCCTGTAGCTGTTGGTATATTTCCACTTAATGTTCTTATCTCCTCTATTTTGACTACAGTTTCTTCTCCATCTATTGTTCCATCAGTCATTCCTGTAATTGCATACACACTGTCTACTCCGTTTTTTCCTGTAGTTACTGTTCTTTTTTGTCCTCCACTGTTTAAGTTAGCATTGTTAATAGCTATTTCTTGCCCTTTTGTTCCATAATTACTATAACTTAAATAACTTATCATTCCCCATTCGCTACTTTTCATTAAGTGTGTATCTGATGAGCTTGTAGTAAATCCGTAAATGTTTCCACTTTCATTCATTACTTTACATATGTTATATGCGTCATTTTCAACAATATAATTCATACTATAGGTTAATGGCTGAAATACGGGATAACTTATTTTTGTTTCTGTTTCTCCATAGATTCCATCTAACCAGTTTCTTGCTGGCTGTGTTGAATCAGTGCTTCCTGTTTCTATTCCTCTTACCCATGCATCTGTTATTGTATAGTTCTGTGAACTTTTTACACTTGTTGTATTATTATTTCCTTCTGGAAATCCTGCCTCAAATTTTGCTACATACATTCCTGTAAGTTCACTATCCCAGCCTCCATTTGCAAAATTAATATTTGTTTCATTGGTAAATGCTGGATGTACATAGTAATCACTTGTTGTATCTACTGTTTCATCTGTTGATGTCTGTCTCTTTGCTGTTTTTAGTTCTCCATTTTCATAGTAATTGTCACTTGTTCCTTCTAGGAATTTAACATCTATTGTTCCACCTTGTGATTTATCTTCTGGATTAGTATATGTGATTTTATATGCATACCTTGGTATCCATACCCACATACTTCCATCTGCACTTTTTGTATTTGCCCATTTACTTTGGCTATAATCATACCAAGTATTATCATCCCAATCAGTTTCCTCTACACTTCCCATCTGGCTATCAGTTGGCTCTGTAAATTTAATTGGTGTCATTCCATCAATTTGTTCTGGTGCGTTTGGTGTATCTTGCTTTAGTTCTGGATTTTGAGTATTATTTCCTTGTATGATTTTATCCATTTCATCTGTGATGCTATTAAATGCCATTTGTGTGTTCACTTCTGCATCATGCATAGAGTTTGCACCCTCCTGCGCTTTCTTAAATATTCCCTGGTCTCCTAATACCATATTGATACTAACTGCTGCTAAAATGATTAAAATCACTAGGGTTACCACTAAGGCTATTAATGTTATTCCCTGTTCTTTGTTCCTCATACTTTTATTCCTTTCCCTATTCTATTACAATTTCTTGTCTCTTTGCTAAATTTCCTGCATTATCTTTAACATAAATGTAATATGTTCCAGGTGTTGTTACAGTTATTGTTCCGCTTTTACTATATAATGCATCTATTGGTAATTCTTTACTTGTTGTTATGGCATAACCTGCTATTCCTGATCCTTCTTGTCCTAATTTTTCATTTATATCATTTGCTTCTATGCTTACTTTTGTATTTTCCCCTTCTTTAGCTGTTGAAACATTGGTTATTGTTGGGCTTGTTCCATCTATTTTTCCTATTGTTATTTTTTCTGTTGTAATATTTCCTAAATTATCCTTTAAATAAATAGCTGCTTGCATATCTTGATAAATATCTCCTAAGAAGTTATATCTCTTAATATATTTTCCTTCTTTTTCTTCTGTATTTTCATATGCATTAGCATTATTAAATGCTATTTGTACTCCTCCAATTCCTTTATCTTCTATTTCTAGTTCTACTTCTTTATTTTTACTCCACTGTGTATTAAATTCTTTTTCTGAAATGATAGTTGGTGCTTGTGAATCTACATGTGATAAAGTAATTTGTTTTTCTCCTACATTACCAAATGCATCTTTTACCTTTATAGTAAAGTTGGTATCTTCTATTGCTTCTAATCCGTAATTAGATATATATTCATAGTTTCCATTAACTACTTGTGTAGCCTCATCTTCAAATATAACTTGTCCATCTGCATCGTACATAGAAATATATACTATTTCTGTTTTTGGTGCAGTTCCTTTTATCTTTAATTTCTTTTTTATTACCCAATCTCCTGATGTTTCTTCATCTATTTCTTGTACTTCACTAATGGTTGGTTTTACTGTAGTAGGTATAATTTCCATTGTACTTTCTGCTCTTACTCCTCCAGAAGTTACTTTTCCAATTGTGTATCCATCTAATACAGTTCCTACTTTTAAATCTGTAATCCATTCCATTAACACAGTTACTGTTTCTGTTAAATTTTTTGTATTGTCTTTTAAAGAAACAGGTATTCTATATGTCCATATATTTCCTTCTTGCTTTACTAATTCCGGCGTTCCCACATTATAATTAGCATTCGTTTTTAAACTTCTGGCTTTTGTTTGCGATAAATTTCTACCATTAGTATTCACTTGTGCATATATATATTGTACTGTATTATTTACTAAATCGATTTTTCCTTTTCCATTTTCTATAGTATTCTCTGCTATATTAAAATTGATTGTTGGTCCATATTTTTTATTACATAAATAGCAAGTGTCAGAATAAAATGTATGTTGATTTAATACAACATTTAATTTACATACTATACATGTTAAACTTGTATATTGGTGCACATTAATTCCTGCTTCTATCATTTCATCTACTGTCATAATGTTTCCATTAATATTAAATGTATGTTTTCCATCTAATCCATTAGAACTACCTCCTCCACATCTTTCACATTGATTTGCTATATGTTTTTCACTAAAAAAGTCTTTCCAATCTAAAGTTGCAGGACGTATATGTTCTAACCTCTCTATTTGCTTACTATATCCACAATTATCACTACATACCTCTTGACCTAAATTAACATATACATCACAGGTAGCAGGGTTACCTATTGTAACTATATTATGTGCCGCTATATTCTGCTTATTTCCACATATAATACATTCTTCCCAATGCTGAGTATCATCATATTTTGTTTCATATATATGATTATGTGTATCTTCTCCTGTTATTAGTCCTGTTAAATCTATTCCTTCTTGCTTGATATTACTTACACTAATTGTTTTAGAGGTAACTCTTCCTCTATCTGTTGTTGCTATAAATGTATAGTCTCCATTTTGATTTACTTCTAAGTTTGCTATATTTCCTGGCACTTTACTTCCATCTGGCATTTGTATTTCTTCTATGTTTCCTTCTTCTACGCTTGCTACTGCTTCAATAGTTACCTTCTCTACCCCTGTTTCTATATTATCTATGCTCAAACTAATATCTGGTTTTTCTTTATAATCTCCTTTTCCTATATAAGTCACTATATATTGTGTATTCACTTCATATTCATACCCTTTATATTCTACATAAAAAGCACTTAAAGGATTTCCTTTTTCTCCTACTACACTCAAATCCAATCTTGTAGGTAGTTCTTGTTTTATATGCTCTAAGGTACAACTTTCTCCTTTTTGTATTTTTCCTGTTACTATATCTAATACTTGCAAATCAATTTCTTCTTTTCCTGATGCTATTTGCATTTGCTCTGATGCCTGCTGTGCTTTAGTTATTAATCCATTTTCACCTAAAAGCGTATATATGCTTACCGCGGTTAAAATTAATAAAATCACTAGGGTTACCACTAAAGCTATTAGGGTTACTCCTCGGTTTGTTTTTACTTCATACATACTTACAATTCTCCTTTTCTCCTTTAGTTTTCTCTTTTTTACACCTTTTATACTTT
>CALWZX010000075.1 GCA_944386125.1 uncultured Clostridia bacterium
TATGAAAGATTATTAGCAAGTCAAGACAAAGATTCAGTAACAAATGAAATGGGGTTACCAGAAAAAGTTGAACCAAATGATAGCTTAATAGATCACCCTAAAGATTATTGGTGGTTTATGCAAATAATTTTGGAAATTGAATCATATGGATATGTAACAATGGTAATAGATAGTTTGTTGAAAGAAAGAGACTATAAAGAAGAGGATGAAGAAAGATAAATTTGTATATTAAAATAAAGAGCTAGTAATTTACTGGCTCTTTAATAAATACTTAAAAAACTTGCAAAAATAAGACAATTATAGGATATAATCTAGACGAATACATTAAAAATAGGAGTGATCTTTAATATGAAAAAAATATTTGTAATATGTAGTAAAGCAGTCTATAAAGATATACCACAAATAAAAGAAAAATTAGAGGAAAATGGTTGGAATGTGTTTTTACCTCATACATATCAAAATCCAAATGCTGAAAATGAATGATCTGCTATAGATTCGCATTTATTAATAAAAGACTCACCAAATTTATTTTTTATCCAACTTTGTAATAGAAGTGATACAAAAGAAATTTTATAAAATTAATGAAAATATCTTGACTTGGAGCTAACTATAAGTGATATAAAATAAGAGGAAAGGTGTGTGATAAAAATGGAAAATCATGGAGGAATGGTTGGACAAGGAGAACCAAATGTTAATTTTGCACAATATTTTATAGGAAATTCTTATTTAAAACCATTAGCTAAAATGGATAATATATCTATTACTAATGTGACTTTTGAACCAGGATGTAGAAATAACTGGCACATTCATAGGGCAACGAAAAACGGAGGACAAATTTTAATATGTGTTGAAGGAGAAGGTTGGTATCAAGAAGAAGGAAAGCCAGCTCAAAGTTTAAAACCAGGTAATATAGTAACAATACCTGCTAATGTAAAGCATTGGCATGGAGCTAAAAAAGATTCTTGGTTTTCTCATTTAGCTATTGAAGTACCAGGAGAAAATACTTCAAATGAATGGTGTGAGCCAGTAACTGACGAAGAATATAATCAATTATAAAAAGTAAATAAAAAAATGAGGTATAATATGACAATTTCAGAAATAAGTAAAAAATATGATTTAACACCAAATACACTAAGATATTATGAAAAAATTGGTCTACTCACTAAAATACCTAGAAATAAAAATGGTATTAGAAATTATGATGAACAATCTTGTAAAAGAATTGAATTTATTAAATGTATGAGAAGTGCAGGAGTAGAAATAGAAGTTTTAATACAATACGTAAAATTATTAGAAGAGGGAAAAGATACAGTTAATGAAAGAAAAGCCTTACTAGAAGGGCAAAGAGAAAAACTATTAAAAAAGCAAAAAGATATTCATGACACAATAGAACGATTAAACTATAAAATTAATGTATATGAAGACATTTCTTCTGGAAAAAGAAAAGATTTTACAGAAGAATAGTTAAGAAAGGAAGAATGAAGAATGGAAAAATCAAAAGTATATTTTACAAAGGAAATTACTCCAGAAGCAGTAGTAAAAATGTACGAAACATTAGGAGTAAATTTACCAGGAAAAGTAGCTGTTAAATTACATTCAGGAGAACAAGGAAATCAAAATTATTTAAGACCAGAATTTGTAAAGGCAATAGTAGAACATGTTAAGGGAACAGTAGTAGAATGTAATACTGCATATGGAGGAGCAAGAAATACAACACAAAAACATAAAAAGTTATTAGAAGAACATAACTGGAATCAATATTTTGATGTAGACTTAATGGATGCAGAAGGACCAGATAAAATATTAAAAATAGAAAATGGAAAAATTTTAAAAGAAAATTATGTTGGAAAAAACATAGAAAATTATGATTCTATGTTAATATTGTCACACTTTAAAGGACATCCAATGGGAGGCTATGGAGGAGCTTTAAAACAATTATCTATAGGATGTGCTTCATCTGAAGGAAAGGCATGGATACATTCTGCAGGAAGAAGTAAAGACCAATATACTATATGGGGAGATTTACCACAGCAAAATCAATTTTTAGAATCTATGGCAGATGCTGCATCTTCTGTTCATAATCTATTTAAAGGAAAAATTGCATATATTAATGTTATGAAAAATCTATCTGTAGATTGTGATTGTTGTACTGTAGCAGAAGATCCATGTATGAAAGATATTGGAATTTTAGCAAGTTTAGATCCAATTGCTATAGATCAAGCTTGTATAGATTTAGTATATCATTCAGATGATCCAGGAAGAGATCACTTTGTAGAAAGAGTAGAAAGACAAAACGGAATTCATACAATAGAAGCAGCAGCAGAATTAGGATTTGGAACAAGGGAATATGAATTGATTCAAATTAACTAATGCATATGTATCAAAAATAAGGAGAATTAAATGAAAATATTATATTTTGATTGTTCAAGTGGAATAAGTGGCAATATGACTCTTCGGGGCATTATTAGAAATTATAGACGATAAAAACTATTTACTTAGCGAACTAAGAAAATTACAAATAGATGGATATAAAATAGAGATATCGAAGCAAATAAAAAATGGAATTACAGGAACTTATGTGGATGTTATATTAGAACATGAGAATCATCATAGTCACCATGAAGAACATCAACACAAACATAGAAACCTAAAAGATGTAAATACCATCATAGATAATAGCCAATTAGAAGATAATGTAAAGCAATTAGCTAAGAGAATATTTATGAGAGTAGCAAAAGCTGAAAGCAAAGTACATAATAGACCTTTAGACGAAGTACATTTTCATGAAGTAGGAGCAATTGATTCTATCATAGATATTGTAGGAACAGCCATTTTAATTAATAAAATTCATCCAGAAAAAATTATTTCTAGCATTGTAAATGATGGATATGGCTTTATTGAATGTGCACATGGTACAATGTCTGTTCCTGTTCCTGCAACAAGTGAAATATTTGCTTCTTCTCATGTAAAGTTTAGGCAGATGGATATAGATACAGAATTAGTCACACCAACAGGTGCAGCTATCATTGCAGAACTTGCTACAGAATTTACTACACTTCCTACTATGGTTTCAGAAAAAATAGGTTGGGGAGCGGGAAGCAAAGATTTAAAAATTCCGAACGTATTAAAAGTATATTATGGAGAAATAGAAGAGCAAGAAGAGGATTTTATAGTAATGGAAACCAATATAGATGATTGTGGTGGTGAAATACTCGGATATACAGAAGAATTATTATTTAAAAATGGAGCATTAGATGTGTTTTTTACACCAATCTATATGAAAAAGAATAGACCTGGATATAGAATGAGTGTAGCTTGTAAAAAACAAGATATGTTAAAATTGCAAGATATTATTTTTAAAGAAACAACAACGATAGGAATTAGATATCGTCATGAATATAGAACAAAGCTAGCAAGAGAAATGACGGAAATCAATACAAAGTATGGAAAGATTAAAGCTAAAAAAGTAAATCACAATGGAAAAGAATATATTTATCCAGAATATGAGTCTATTAAGGAATTAGCATTAAAAACAAACGTTCCTATAAAAGAATTATATAAATTAGAAGACCTGGATAAGGCTAAGAAAGGAGATTTCAATGAGTATTAGTAAAAAAGCAGATGAAAATCATAAAAAGTTATTTTCTAAAATAGATGTAGAGAAAACATATGATGATGAATTAATGGAAATACTATTAAATTTTAACTTTGACGAAGTGCAAAGTTATGATCATTTAGATGAAAAAACTAGGCAAATGGTAATCCTTGCAGCAACAATTGCTTTACAAACTCCAAGAAGATATGAAGTATTTGTAGAAGCAGCATTAAATGTAGGAGTAACTCCTATACAAATAAAAGAAATTTTATATCAGTCAATTCCTTATATAGGGGTTTTAAAAGTTTTAGATTTATTAGAACCTACAAATAAAATTTTTGAGGAAAGAGGAATTTCATTACCTTTAGAAAAACAAGGAACAACAACTACAGAAAATCGTTTTGCTAAAGGTTTAAGTGTTCAAAAGTTTATATTTGGAGATGTAATAGATAAGAATTATGAAAATTCACCTAAAAATCAGGTACATATTCAAAAGTTTTTATCAGATAACTGTTTTGGAGATTATTATACAAGAAAAGGTTTAGATATCAAAACAAGGGAGTTAATTACTTTTTCCATTTTAGCTTCACAAGGAGGATGTGAGACACAACTAAAAGGACATATACTAGGAAATGCAAATGTAGGAAATGATAAGCAAACACTATTAGATACAATAACAGCATTACTTCCTTATATTGGATATCCAAGATCTTTAAATGCTATAAATTGTATTAATGAAATATTACCAGATTAATCAATAAGGAGGAATAAGAATGGGATATTTAGGAGAAGATATTAAAAAATTAGGATTTGGTTTAATGAGATTACCTCAAAAAGATGGAAAAATTGATGTAGAACAAACAAAAGTAATGGTAGACAAATTCTTAGAAGCTGGTTTTACATATTTTGATACAGCATGGGCATATGCTGGAAGTGAAGAGGCCATAAGAGAAGCTTTAGTAGAAAGATATCCAAGAGATAAATTTCAACTTGCTACCAAAAATGCAGCTTGGATAAATTGTAAAAGCAAAGAAGAGGCAATAGCACAATTGGAAACATCTTTGCAGAAAACAGGAGCCGGATATTTTGATTTTTATTTATTACACAATTTAGGAGAAGGAAGAACAAAAGTATTTGATGAGTTTGATATGTGGAGTTGGATATTAGAAATGAAAGCACAAGGAAAAATAAAACATGCAGGATTTTCTTTCCATTCAACACCAGAAGAATTAGACGAATTACTAACTAAACATCCAGAAATGGAGTTTGTACAATTACAAATTAATTACGCAGATTGGGAAAATCCAGCAATAAAATCAAAAGAATGCTATGAAGTAGCAAGAAAACATGGAAAACCAGTCATTATTATGGAACCAGTAAAAGGAGGAATGCTTTCTAATCCACCAGAAAGGGTAAAAGAAGCATTTCAAAAAGCTAATCCAGAAGTATCAGCAGCATCATGGGCTATTAAATTTGCAGCTAACTTAGATGGTATAATTACTGTGCTATCTGGTATGAGCAATATAGAACAAATGGAAGATAATATATCTTTTATGAAAGATTTTGTAAAATTATCAGAAGAAGAAAAAAATACAATTAAAGAAGCACAAGAAATATTAAAAAGTATTCCTCTTATCCCATGTACTACTTGTAATTACTGTGCTAAGGTATGCCCAATGAAAATAGGAATATCTGGCACATTTACTGCTATGAACATGTTAACCTTATATAAGGATAAACCGGCTGCTAAACATCAAGAAGAATGGCTTGTAAATGGTCATGGATTAAAAAAAGCAACTGAATGTATTAAATGTGGTAGATGTGAAGGTGTTTGTCCACAACACATTAAAATAAGAGAAGAGCTTGAAAAAGCAAGTAAAGCCCTGGAATTATAAAAAAATGATAAATAAGTAAACTAGAGAGTTCAATTGCATTGGCATTGATTTTCTCTGGTTTATTTTTTTATTTTATAAAAAAGTATTGACAAATGAGTATGCACTCAACTATACTATAGGTAAATAGTTGAACGTTTATTCAATTATAAACAAAAGAATATAATAAAAGGAGGTAACACATGTCTAAAAATGAATTTATATGTGATTGTAATGTAATTCATCAAGATGTTGTAAACAATACAACAAAAAATATGCCAGAAGAAGATATATTCAATAAACTTGCTGAATTTTTTAAAATTCTTGGAGATACAACTAGAGTAAAAATTTTATTTGCATTAGATCAAAATGAAATGTGTGTATGTGATATTGCTAATGTTTTAGGAATGAGCAAATCATCTATTTCACATCAATTAGGAACTTTAAGAAGAAGTGGAATAGTTAAATGTAGAAAATCGGGAAAAGAAGTTTTTTATATGTTAGATGATGAGCATGTAAAAGAAGTTTTTGAAATTGGTAGTGAACATATAGAACATAAAAGATAAAAACAAGGAGGTATATTATGAATAGCAAATTTAAGGTTAATGGATTAGACTGTGCTAATTGTGCAGCAGAATTAGAAAGAAGGTTACAAAAAATAGAGGGGATAGAAAGTGTAAATATCAGTTTTATGACACAAAGAATGCAACTTGAATATGATGACACGAAAAAAGAAGAAATTATGCAAAATGTAAAAAAAGTAATAAAAAGAGAAGAACCAGATATAACTATAGAAGAAATCTAGGAGGCTATAATTATGAAGAAAAAAGGAACTAAAATTATTATAGCAATGATATTATTTTTTATAGCCCTTATCATAAATTTTGGTAATGAATGGATTAATAATGCTATATATATAATTGCATATATCATTGTTGGTTTGGAAATTGTAAGAAAAGCCGTAAAGAATATCTTTAGAGGAAAAGTATTTGACGAAAATTTTCTAATGACTCTTGCAACAATAGGAGCATTTGCAATTGGTGAGTTTCCAGAAGCCGTTGCGGTTATGCTTTTTTATCAAGTAGGAGAGCTATTTCAAAATTATGCAGTCGATAAATCAAGGAAATCTATATCTAATTTAATGGATATTAGACCAGATTTTGCCAATGTAGAAAGAAATAACAAGATAGAAAAAGTAAATCCGGAAGATGCAAAAATAGGGGAAATAATAGTAGTAAAGCCAGGGGAAAAAATCCCATTAGATGGATATGTGATAGATGGAAAATCAAGTATTGATACTAGGGCATTAACAGGGGAAACTTTGCCACAAGAAGCAACAGAAGGAAAAAATGTAATAAGCGGATGTATCAATGTAAATGGTGTTATAAAGGTAAAAGTAACCAAAGAATATGGAGAATCTACAGTAAGTAAAATATTAGACTTGGTAGAAAATGCAAGTAGTAAAAAATCAAAATCAGAAAATTTTATTACAAAATTTGCACAGTACTATACACCAACAGTAGTTATGATTGCATTAATTCTTGCGGTCATTCCTCCTCTTGTTGTACCAGGAGCAACATTTGCTGATTGGCTATATAGAGCATTATCATTTCTTGTAGTATCCTGTCCTTGTGCATTAGTTATTTCAATACCATTAAGTTTCTTTGGTGGAATAGGTGGAGCATCTAAAATGGGTATTTTAATAAAAGGAAGTAACTATTTAGAAGCCTTAGCTAACACTGAAATAGTAGTATTTGATAAAACAGGTACATTAACAGAAGGAGTATTTGATGTACAAAAAGTGAATGCTATAGGAATAAGTCCAGAAGAACTATTAAAAATTACAGCATATGCTGAAAATTATTCAAATCATCCTATTTCTTTATCTGTAAAAAGGGCATATAATAAGCAAATTGATGAAAGTCAAATTATAAATACACAAGAGTTGCCGGGATTAGGAATTATTGCGAGAATTGGAGAACAAGATGTTTTAGTTGGAAATGAAAAATTAATGAATGAAAAGCAAATCAATTATGAAAAAAGTGAAGATATAGGAACCGTTTTATATGTAGCAATAGAAAGAAAATATGTAGGATGCATAGTAATAGCTGATAAAATAAAGGATGA
The DNA here is from genome assembly GCA_944386125.1 of uncultured Clostridia bacterium. Taxonomy (GTDB): domain Bacteria; phylum Bacillota; class Clostridia; order TANB77; family CAG-508; genus UMGS1663. The sequence continues at coordinate 7,594 of CALWZX010000075.1, forward strand.
TTCTGTTAAAGCTATAAAGGAACTAAAGAAAAATAATATTAAACAAACTGTGATGTTAACTGGTGATAGAAAAAATGTAGGGGAATATGTTGCAAAACAATTGCAATTAGATCAAGTATATACTGAATTACTACCTGATGGCAAAGTAGAAAAAGTAGAAAGTTTGTTAAAAGAAAAAAGTGAAAAAGGCAAACTTGCATTTGTTGGAGATGGTATAAATGACGCTCCAGTTTTAGCCATTTCTGATATAGGTATAGCAATGGGAGGTTTAGGATCTGACGCTGCAATTGAAGCTGCAGATGTTGTGCTTATGACTGATGAGCCATCTAAAATAGTAGATGCCATCCATTTATCAAAAAAGACGATGAGAATTGTTAAAGAAAATATTGTATTTGCTATTTGTATCAAAATTCTTGTTTTAATTTTAAGTGCATGGGGAATATCTACTATGTGGGAAGCTGTATTTGCAGATGTAGGAGTATCAATAATTGCTATAATTAATGCTTTAAGAATATTACGAGTAAAAAAATAATTTGTATAAA
>CALWZX010000076.1 GCA_944386125.1 uncultured Clostridia bacterium
CGGGAGGAACAGAAGCTTCTGTAACGCCAACAGGTATAGCTGGATTTACGAACATAAAAGCTTTAACCCAAGAAACCAATGTAGAAAGAGCAAGTATTCCTTTTGATAAAGAAAGAAGTGGATTTGTCATGGGAGAAGGAGCAGGTGTATTAGTATTAGAAGAATTAGAACACGCAAAGAAAAGAAATGCACATATCATTGCAGAAATAGTAGGATATGGAGCAACTTCTGATGCGTACCATATTACATCTCCATCACCAGATGGCGAAGGTGGTGCAAGAGCTATGATGCTTGCTATGAAAGAAGCAAACGTAAAACCAGAGGAAATTACTTATATTAATGCACATGGAACTTCTACTCATTTAAATGATGCAGGAGAAACAAAAGCTGTAAAATTAGCCTTTGGAGAAGCAAGCAAAAAAGTAATGATGAGTTCTACTAAAGGAAATACAGGCCATCTATTAGGTGCTGCAGGAGGAATTGAAGCTGTAGTTTGTGCAAAAGCTATTGAAGATAGTTTTATACCAGCAACCATTCACTATCAAGTACCAGACGAAGAATGTGACTTAGATATTGTTCCGAATAAAGGAAGAAATCATGAAATTCAATATGCTATGTCCAATTCTTTAGGATTTGGAGGACATAACAGTTCAATATTACTAAAAAAATATGAAGAATAGGAGAAAATGATGAATTACGAAGAGATTAAGAAATTAATAGAAGATATGGGATCTTCAAAAATAGAAGAATTAGAAATTGAATTTCCAGAGGGAATGAAAATTAAAATGAAAAAGGATAAAGAAAAGGTTATAGCAAAACCAGAACCAGAAGTATGTATACCAGTAAGTAATATTTCTCATATTCAGGTAAAACCAGAGGAAAATGTTAAGATAGTAAAATCACCTATGGTAGGAACTTTTTATGCTAGCAACTCCCCAAAAGAACCACCTTTTGTTAAAGTAGGAGATAAAGTTAAAAAAGGTCAAGTATTATGCATTATAGAAGCTATGAAATTAATGAATGAAGTAGAATCTGAATATGATGGAGAAATTGTAGAAATTTGTGTAAAAAATGAAGATATGGTAGAATTTGATACTCCATTATTCAAAATCAAATAGGAGGAAAATATGTTAGAAGTAACTGATATTATGAAAATTATCCCTCAAAGAGCACCTTTTTTAATGATTGATAGGGTAGAAGAATATGTACCAGGAGAAAGTTGTATAGCCTATAAAAATGTATGTATAAATGAACCTCATTTTGCAGGACACTTTCCTGGAAATCCTATTATGCCAGGAGTATTAATAGTAGAAGCATTAGCACAAACAGGAGCTGTAGCTATATTATCTAAAGAAGAAAATAAAGGAAAAAATGCTCTTTTTGGAGGCATTGATAAATTAAGATTCAAAAAGCAAGTATTACCAGGAGATACATTAAAACTAGAAGTAAAAATTATCAAACAAAAAGGACCAATTGGAGTAGGAGAAGCAATAGCCACAGTTGATGGAAAAGTGGCAGTAAAAGGAGAACTTACTTTTGCAATAGTATAAAAAGTACACCTACTAGCTTACTAGTAGGTGTGCTTTTTAGAAATTTCTGCTATGTAATCGTATATATCCAAAAGTTTTTGGACGTGAAAAATAGCAAGTATATTGAGAATAGGAATAGGAGAAATACACAAATTTCAACCCACATGTGGTAAGTAACCTTTGCAAATACTCTTGATAAGGAAAATCTACCATTTCAATATAATGTAGCCTTAAAAAGGGTAAGTAAGGGTGTTGCCAATAATGCTTTTGATAAGCCTTAAATGAAAAGTGCAAAACTTGAGAATAAAAAGGGTTAAACACTGACAGCAGATAGCAAAAAAATAGTTTGCCACATAGCTGTTTATGAATGGGACAAAACATCTCTATAGAAGTTTTATCATTCAGCCCATTTCTCCATACAAACCATATTCTCTTTAATGTTCGAGAAGCATCCCGAACATAGTAAGTGCAAAATTTGAACATATTACACTCCTTTCTACAACTGAATTAACAGTAACATGATATATTATATAAGAAATAAAAAAACTTTTCAAGGAGGAAAAGAAAATGTTAAAAAAAGTATTAATTGCTAATCGAGGAGAAATTGCAGTGAGAATTATTAGAGCTTGTCGTGAAATGGGAATTCGCAGTGTAGCTATTTACTCAAAAGCTGATGAAAACGCATTACACAGAAAATTAGCAGATGAAGCTGTATGCATAGGACCTGCACCTTCACAAAAGAGTTATTTAAATGTAAAGGCTATTATTGAGGCAGCGTGTTTAACAGGATGTGATGCTATTCATCCAGGTTTTGGATTTCTATCAGAAAATAGTCATTTTGCGAAGATATGTAATGAGATAGGAATCAAATTCATAGGTCCTTCAGCTAATTTAATAGAACTATTAGGAAATAAATCAAAAGCAAAAGAAACGATGAAAAAGGCAGGGGTTCCTGTAGTACCTGGTTCAGAAGGTTTACTTCAATCTAAAGAAGAAGCGAAGTTATTAGCTAAACAAATAGGATATCCTGTTATATTAAAAGCATCTGCAGGGGGTGGAGGAAAAGGAATTCGTATAGCATATGATGAAAATGAATTATTACATGCATATGAATTGGTAAAACAAGAGGCTTTAGTATCTTTTGGAGATGATAGCATTTATATAGAAAAATTTATAGAAGAACCACGCCATGTAGAAATACAAATATTAGCAGATGAATTAGGAAATGCTATACACTTAGGAGAAAGAGATTGCTCTGTTCAAAGAAGAAATCAAAAAGTATTAGAAGAATCTCCAAGTGCAGCAATAGATGAAAAAATAAGAAAAAAAATGGGAGAAGTAGCAGTAAAAGCAGTAAAAGAAATTGGATATGAAAATGCAGGAACAATAGAATTTTTAGTAGATAAACATAAAAATTTTTACTTTATGGAAATGAACACAAGAGTACAAGTAGAGCATCCAGTTACAGAATTTGTCACAGGAGTAGACATTATTAAAGAACAAATCAAAATTGCTAGTGGAGAAAAATTATCATATGCTCAAGAAGATATTCACTTTGAAGGTCATGCTTTAGAAGCAAGAGTTAATGCGGAAAATCCAAGTAAGAACTTTATGCCATGTCCAGGAAAAATTACAGGCTTGCACTTACCTGGAGGAAACGGGGTAAGAATCGACACGGCTATATATGCTGGTTATACTGTTCCACAAAATTATGATTCTATGTTAGCTAAAGTAATAGTACATGGTAAAAACAGAGAAGAATCTATAGCAAAAATGAAAAGTGCATTAGCAGAATTTGTGGTAGAAGGAATTGATACCAATATTGACTTTTTATTGCAAATTTTATCGAATGAAAACTTTGTCAATAATCATTATGATACCTCGTTTATAAAGAAAGAATTTCATTTATAAATGTCATACAATTGTCATATAAATGTAACATAAAAGTAATATGCCAATATATTGACGAAATATGGAATGAAGTATATACTTAAAATAAGAATATATGTACAGGGGGAATAGAAAATGAAAAAGAAACAAATGATAGTTTTTACATTAATCATAACTATTTTGTTAACATTATTACCAATTTATGTGCAAGCTGCACAAGATAATTCTAGTATAAAAACAAATGTGGAAAAATATGCTTCAGATGGAAGTTTAAGAGTTAATTTATCGAATATTACATTAGATAGTTCACATCAATATGAATTTGGAATAAGTGAAAATCAAGCAACTCAGCCAGAAAGGTTTTATACAATTAATACATATACGGATAGTACTTGTTCTATAGAATTAACAGTATCAAACAATAATATAAAAGAGGTAGTAGGAGCAACAGATACTATTTATCTTTTTATAAAGGATAAAACAAATAGTGATGAAGTGGTAGTAGATGCTTTGCCGGTAGATATTACTTTACCACTTTTAGGAGGCTTAAATATTTATTTTACTAATACGGATCAATCTTATGAAGATTGGGATTTATATGTAGATTATCTTTATGGTATGACAACAGGATATTATCAGTTTCAAAAAATTACAGATACGAATATAATTAATGCTTATCATAAAGCAATGGAAGAAGAAAAAGATCTTTCAACAATCGAGGATCTTCTAACAACAACTATTCCACAAAATAATTGGAAAAATCTTAGTAATTATTCTGCTCTTGGATATGGAAGAACACTTTCTGCATTAAGAGGGGTAGATGATGGATTATATTATGTGTGGGTACAGTTGACAGGAAGCAATCAAAAAACAATTTATGGATATACATTGGTAGAAAAAGGAGAGAGCGTAGCTGATAACATTGCTCCAACAGTAAGGGCAATATCAGTAGAAAGTCCTGTTTCAGGTTCATATAAAGAAGGACAAGAAGTAGAAGTTAGAGTAAGATTTTCAGAAGATATAGTAGGAGAAACAATACCAACATTAACAATTCAATTTGGGACAAGCCCAGAAAGAAAATTAACAAATGGAAAAATTGTAAATTCAGAATATGTAAGCTATGGCTATATAGTGTATACATACACAATTCAAAAAGATGATGTAGGACAATTAATGGCAACTAATTTAGAAGGTGGAAGCATACAAGATACAAGTGGAAATGCAGCAATATTAAGTTGCCCAGCAATAACAGGAAGTGCTATTATAGCAGATCAAAATGCAACTAATAATGGCAATAACCAAGGTAATAATGGCAATAACAATCAAGGTAATAATAATGTAGATAATAATAACAATAATAATGGAAATGATCCTACTACAGCTCCAGGGACAATTCCACAAACAGGTGAAACACTTACAATTATTATAGCAACAACAGTATTTATTATCGTTGGGGGACTAGCTATTATAAAATATAGAAGATATAAAGATATTAAATAAAAGAAGTTAAATAAAAAGTTAAATATAAAAATTGAAAATATAGTATATACTGTATTTTCAATTTTTTTGTAATAATATAGAAAAAAACAAAATATAAGTAATGATTAGTAACCCTAATCATACTCATCATTCTAGCAAGTGTAAGTATCAATATGATAGTAGGAGATAATGGAATTCTATCACAAGCACAAAGTGTAGCCAAAAGAACAGAAGAAATGCAAATTAACTCACAAATATATATGAATGAATTGCAAAAAGAATTAGAAGAAAAAATAAATAATGGAAATGGATTGATATTACAACTTAGCATAGATCAAATACAAACAGGAGTAGAAAAAGTAGTTATTACGGCAGAAGCTAAAAGTATAGAAGAGGATATAAAAGAAATAGAGAAGCCAAATGGAGAAAGACAAGAAGGAAATATAACAACTTATGAAGTAAGTCAAAATGGGGATTATACTTTTAGAGCAATAAGTAATCAAGGAAAAAGTATTTCAAAAACCATTAGTATAAGTAATATCAAGCAAGAAGGAATAGATTTAACAGGACTGATAACGGGAGAAGATGAGCATAATCATATATATGAAACAAAATATAACGATATACAGCATTGGGAAGAATGTATTATATGTGGAAATAAGAAAAATATAGCTAATCATCATATACAAACAATAGGAAATCCAGCTACTTGTGATGTGTATGTAACTTTAGGACAAGAGGTATGTACGGATAATTGCGGATATAGTAAGCAAATAGAGAGATTAGAACATATACGTCCAGCAATTTTAGATTGGAAAGATTTTTTTGGAGAAAAACATATAGCAAATCAATGTGAAAGATGTGGAGGAGGTAGTTCTAATGGATTAGATGGAAAACATACATTTAATATTAATGGAAACATTATGACAGTAGATGAAATGATAGAAGCAGGAATTAATGTGCACCAATATACAAGTTTAACATGTACAGTATGTAAATTAAATGTTGTATTAAATCAACATACATTTTATTCTGACACTTGTTATTTATGTAATAAAAAATATGGACCAGATATTTATTTCAACATAGCAGAGAATACTATAGAAAATGGAAGTATAAAGATAAATTTAGTAAATAATACAGTGCAGTATATATATGCACAAGTAAACACAAATGGAAGAAATTTTTCGCAAGTTAAGGCAAGAAGTTTACAGACAGGAGCAAATTACAATGTAGGAAGCCCAGAATTAATCAAACAAGAAGGAAATATATGGACATATAGAATACCTATTTCTTTAAAAGATAGTACAAAGAATCTAACAGAAACAATAACGGTATTACTGGAATGGATTACAGATTTAAAAGTAGGGACCATATTAGATGGTAATACAATTGGAAAAGTAGGTTCCGGAGGGGTAAGAGCAGAAAGTACAATAGGAGTTATACCAACTACCATAAAACCAACTATTACAGAAGTACAAGAAATAGATGAAGAAACCTCAGGAGATTGGGTAATTAAAAAGAAATTAAATATCAAAGGAAACGCACCAAAAATAGAAATAGTATATATTTCAATGTATGATGCAGAAGGAAAAGCTATATTTGAAGATGAAGCTACACAAGTAAATAATGGAAACTATGCCTTCACATCAAACTATGGATTAGAAGCAATGGAAGATACTAACTTTACGATAAAGGTAAAAGATGCATTTGGGAATGTGGGAGAAAAGCAAATTACGTTATCACATGTTGATTCAGAGGCACCAAGTATCAGTTCAGAAAAAGAATTTAACACACAGTGGAGTAAAAATAAAGAAGTAGAATTAGAAATAGAAGATAAAGGAATAGGAGGAGTGCAAATAGCATTTAATAATGCTAATGCATATGAAAATACAGAAGAAAGAGAAGGAAAATATATCAAAAAATATAACTTCCTAGGAGATATTTATCAAGATATGCAAGCAGCAATTTATTTAAAAGATAGTTTAGGAAATATCAGAACAGAAAAAATAACAATAGGAAAAATAGATGGAACAAGCCCAACAATAACCAATGTATCAACAACTAAAGAAGGAGAAAACACAAAAGTAAGCATAGAAGCAAATGATATAAATGAAAAGGTAGGACAAGAAGGATCAGGAATAGCCGGTTATGCAATAACCAGAAGTAAAGAATTGCCAGTAGATGTGTTATATAGTGAAAGTGCAACAATAACAATAACCGCATCGGGGACATATTACATTTATGTTAAAGACAATGCAGGAAATTTAGCAAAGAGACAAGAAATTATAATTGAGTAAAGAAACAAAGTTTAATTATAGATAAATTAGTATGAAAAAATTAATAATTGTTCAAAACAATAAAGAAAGGCACTAGATAAAATAACTAGTTATTTACAGGGGCAGCTATAGTACAAAAATGAAAAAATATATATCACCAGAAAAATAGAGATATTCTGGTGATATATATAATAGTAAAAAATAGCAATAAAAAATAAATAAAAAAATGAAAAAAAGTGTTGACTTTTTTCGAAAGGCATGGTAATATAAATATGTACTGAAGAGCAGATAAAAATAAACGTAAAATTAGTAAAAGAAAAAACAACGAAAAAGGCT
>CALWZX010000077.1 GCA_944386125.1 uncultured Clostridia bacterium
ATGAAAAAAGATTTAGGAGTACATCCTTATTTATTTCCAATGCCAGTATTAATGATAGCAACTTATGGAGAAAATGATAAAGTAGATGTTATGAATATGGCTTGGGGAGGCATCTGTGATAACAATAAAGTAGCATTAAATATTACAGAAAGTCATAAAACAGCAAAAAATATTAAAGAGAGAATGGCATTTACTATAAGTGTTGCAGATACAAAGCATCTTGAAGAGTCTGATTTTTTCGGAACAGCATCTGGTAACACAATGGATGATAAATTTGAAAGAACAGGAATGAGAGCTATAAAAAGTAGTAGAGTAGACGCTCCTATCATTGAAGATTATCCTATAACATTAGAATGTAAAGTTGTTAAAATTCAAAATGATGAATTGGGATTTAGAGTAATTGGAGAAATTGTAAATGTAGTAGCAGATGAAAAAGTATTAGATGAAAATGGAAAAGTCGACCCAACAAAGTTAAACGCATTTGTATTTGACCAATTTCAGAATGGATATTACAAAATTGGAGAAAAAGTAGGGCAAGCTTGGAAAAGTGGCATGAAATTTATGAATTAATAAACATGAAAAGAGCTATGTTTTTCATAGTTCTACTATTTTATAGATATAGGTAGACTATTTAATATTACTATGATACAATTAAGCAAATTAAAGGAGGAACCTATGAAGAAAAAAATATTAATTACCATTCTTATAGTTATTATTATCGCAATAGTTCTAATTGCTTTATCTGTATTCTTAGATATACAGCAAGAAACAAAACTAAAAACAGAATTGATAGAAATAAGCGATTTATCAAATGCTGAAAATATTGATATAGAAGCAATTAATCAAAGATTGGAAAGAACTGTAACTACAGGAGATTATGCAATAGTGGAACAATCTTTTAAGGAATATTTAAAAGATAATTTCAATAATAGTATAAAAATAGCAGAAATATTAAATGATGAAAAATTGACTCATTTATTAACTGCAGAAAATTATCTCGAAGATGGAAAAGATTTTATAGAAACAAAGAACTATATAACAACTACAAAACAAACATTAGAAGAATGTAAAACAACATATACGGAATTTTTTACAGAAGAAAAAGCCATGTCTTATATAAATGAAAAACAATTAGATGACTATTATGTAGATTTATATAAGCAAGATTTAGTAGGTGATATAAAAGAACCAAGTAGCGACTATACTACTGTACAAAATTCTATAGATGAAATTATACAAATATTAAATATATCTGAAGAAGTAATAAACTTTTTATCAGAAAATCAAGACAGTTGGCAAATAATTAATGAAAAAATAGTTTTTCATAATACTATTCTATCTAATGAATATGATACCTTAGTAAATCAATTATCTAAATAACATTTAGGATTATTTTATTGATTTTCTTGCTAAGTGCATATATTTATAGTATAATTCGATTATGTAAGAAGGGGAGAGGGGAAACTACATATTTCCTCTTTTTCCAATAAAGGAGTGTGAGAATTTGATAGAATTAAAAGAAATTGAAAATGATTTACACAATATTCATGAAAAAGTAAAAGATATAGGTGATTCTCTTTGACATAGCTAAATTACATAAAGAATTAAAAGAGTTAGAAGAGCAAACAACTAACGCAGAGTTCTGGAATAATTCAAAAGATTCTGCAAAAGTTTTAAAGAAAATTACTTTACTAAAAAACAAAACGAACACGTATCAGAAAGTAGAAACAGAATTAAATAATACTTTAGAAATTGTAAAATTATTACAAGAAGAACCAGATGAGTCATTAGAGCAAGATGTTATTGGGCAAGTAAATCTATTAAAAAAACAAGTAGAAAAACTAGAAATAGAAACTTTGCTTTCAGGAAAGTATGATGACAATAATGCTATTGTTACTATTCACCCAGGAGCAGGCGGAACTGAATCTCAAGATTGGGCACAGATGCTATACCGTATGTATACAAGATGGGCAGTAAGTCATGAATATGAGGTAAAAGAATTAGACTATTTAGAAGGAGAAGAAGCAGGATTAAAAAGTGTTACTTTTTTAGTGTCAGGAGATTTTGCTTATGGACATCTAAAAGGAGAAATGGGTGTTCACCGTTTAGTACGTATCTCTCCTTTTGATAGTGGAGGAAGAAGACATACATCTTTCGCTTCAGTAGAAGTTTTACCAGAAATAACAGATGATATAGAAATAGAAATTAATCCAGATGATTTAAGAATAGATACTTATCGCGCTTCTGGAGCTGGAGGACAGCACATCAATAAAACATCTTCTGCAGTTCGTATTACCCATATACCTACTAATATTGTAGTAGCTTGTCAATCTGAACGTTCACAGATTCAAAACAGAGAAACAGCAATGCGTATGTTGCAATCTAAATTAATGGATATGAAAGAAAAAGAACATAAAGAAACAATTAATGACTTAAAAGGTGTACAAATGGATATTGCTTGGGGAAGCCAAATTCGCTCTTATGTATTTTGCCCGTATACCCTAGTAAAAGATCATCGTACAGGTTATGAAGTAGGAAATGTACAGTCAGTAATGGATGGAGACTTAGACGGCTTCATAGATGCTTATCTAAAGCAAAATTTACAAAAATAGTACAATTTCTAAAACTAAAGAATATAATATCATAGAACTATATTTATAATTAAATAGGTGAAGAATTTTTATTAACGAGGTGCCAAAAGTATGGAACCAATTATTGTAGTAAAATTTGGAGGAAGTAGTGTAGCTGACAATATCAAGCTTAATATTGTAGCTAATAAAATTATTGATTTATATAAGGAAAATAATAAAATCGTGGTCGTTGTATCCGCTCAAGGAAAAACAACAGATAATTTAATTAAAGAAGCAAAAGAATTATCTAATTTACCAGATGATAGGGAAATGGATGTATTATTAAGTACAGGAGAACAAATTTCAATAGCCAAACTTGCTATTTTACTTAATCGATTAGGATATCCCGCTATTTCATTAACAGGATGGCAAGCAGGAATTTTAACAGATGAAAATAATCAAAATGCAAAAATAGATGAAATAGAGCCAACAAGAATTTTAAAAGAATTAGAAGAAAATAAAATTGTAATTGTGGCTGGATTTCAAGGAATTAATCAAAATGCAGATATCACCACTTTAGGTAGAGGAGGATCAGATACTACAGCAGTAGCTTTAGCAGCAGCTTTACAAGCAAAACATTGTTACATTTTTTCAGATGTAGATGGAGTTTATACTACAGACCCTAATAAGGTTACTATAGCTAAAAAATTAGAAACATTGACTTATGAAGAAATGTTAGATATTGCTGAAGAAGGTGCAAAAGTTTTACATCATCGTTGTATAGAAATAGGACAAAAGTATCAAATTCCTATTATTACCAAATCTACTTTTAACAATAAAAAAGGTAGTATTATTTCACAAGAAAGTAAAATGGAAGGAACAACTATAAAAAGTATTGTTAAAAACGATGATATCATTTACGTAAAAATGACCCATATTGGTAATCAATTTATCTCTATATTTAATACATTATTGGAAAATCAATTATCTGTTAATCACATTACCAATAATGCACAAACACTTCAATTTACGATTCCTGTAGTGCAACTTAATAAATTACAGAATTTGTTAGAGACAAAATTAAAAGAATATCCAACCACTTATCAAAATGTTACTAGAATTTCTATTATTGGCCACGGAATAAAAAATGATCCTCATATATTACATGTTTTATTAAAATTAATACAAGAATTTGAATTACAGATATTAAATTTTGAAATAACGGAATGTAAAATTGCTATAAACTTATCAGAAAGAGTGGATAATCATATTTTAGAAACAATCCATTCTCAATTAATTAAATAGACCATTTTGGTCTATTTTTTTGTTCTAAAAAAGACAAGACTTGAATATACTTATATAGATATTAACAAAAGGAGAGTGGTTTGAAATGCCTATGGAAGAAAAAAAGAATTCTAATATCATTCAAAATTTGGTATTAGAGAATAGAGAAAAATTAAGCATTTCTGGTGTACTGGATGTGCTTAGTTTTGATGATCAGGTAGTAATAGTAGAAACTGAATTAGGGTTATTAACAATTAAAGGAGATGAATTACATATTAATAAGCTTAGTATTGATACATCAGAAGTAATTGTAGAAGGACAAATTTTTAATTTAGCTTATAGTGAAGACGATATTGGAAAAAAGAGTTCTGGCAGTCTATTAGGAAGAATATTTAAATAGGTGATTATATATGGAAAGCTCATTAATGCAATTATATATATTTGGTATTTTTACTATTAGTGGAATGGTTATTGGAACTTTTTTTGATATTTTTCGCATTTTAAGAAAAAGTTTTAAAACTCCAGATTTTGTAACTAATATAGAAGATATTATTTTTTGGCTAATTACAGGTTGCTTTATTATATTTTTATTTTACTATTTTAATTATGGAGAAATTCGTTGGTATACTTTTCTAGGAATGGGAATAGGTCTCTTTTTATATATGAAATGTATTAGTAAATATTTTGTAACAATTAGTGTAAAATTCATTCAATTGATAAAAAAAGCTCTTTCTATTTTATTTTTCCCGATCAAATGGGTGATTCGAAAAGTAATTTTGAAGCCAATCTCTTTTATTGTAATTAATATAAAAAAATCATTTCAGACTTTTTTCGTCAAAAATAAAAATAAATTACAAAAAAATCACAAAAAAAAGAAGGATTTTGAGATAGAATGTAGAAAAATATAATTAGCAAATAAAAAATGGAGAGTATACAGATGAAAATATCATATAAGAAATTAATTAAAAAAATTATACTTATAGCACTTGCTATTTATATTATAGGAATTTTTATTTCACAACAAAAAACTTTAAATGCATATAGTAAAGAAATAAAGAATTATGAAAATCAAATTGAAGATCAACAAGAAGCTCAACAATCTTTAGAAGAAATGAAAGAAAATGTAAATTCTCCAGAATATATAGAACAAATAGCAAGAGAAAAATTAGGAATGTATTTACCTAATGAAAAGGTATATATAGATATTACAAAATAGTCATTCTACTATAAAGAATGACTATTTTTTGTAAAAATATAGGAAAATTTTTCCAATTCTATTTACTTTTATCAAACTTTGTTGTATAATAAAAAAGAATTTATTAATCGAAAAACTTTAATTTCTTAAAAAATCCCCAACGAATAATAAATAAAAAATAATTTTTAGGAGGTACATATGGATTTTGAAAATTATACATTGGTAGAATTGCGCCAATTAGCTAAAGAAGAAGGAATAAAGAATGTTTCTAAATTAAAGAAAGATGAGTTAATAGAATTATTAACTTCAAAGAATGAAGAAGAAATGGAAGAAGAAAAGCCAAAAAGAGGTTTTTATTATAAAACAAAAGCAGATGATGAAATTAATGCTCCTCTTTTAGAAGCTGGTGAAGGTTATAAATTAACTAGTGAAGATGATAGAATTGTAGAAGGAATTTTAGAGATTTTACCAGATGGCTACGGTTTTTTAAGGGGTGAAAACTATTTATCTACCCCTAAAGATATTTATATATCTCCTGTACAAATTAGAAGATTCCGTTTAGACAATGGTGATAAAGTAAAGGGAATTGCAAGAATTCCAAAAGAAGGAGAAAAATTTCCAGCATTAATTTATGTAGGAGAAGTTAACGGAGAAGCTCCTGAAAAGGCTTATAAACGTGTTAAATTTGATGATTTAATACCTATCTATCCAGAAGAAAGAATTCGTCTAGAAACTACACCTAATGAATATTCTATGCGTATTATTGATCTTATGAGTCCAGTGGGAAAAGGACAAAGAGGAATGATTGTTGCTCCTCCAAAGGTTGGTAAAACTACATTATTAAAAAAGATAGCTAATAGTATTACTACAAATAATCCAGAAATAGAATTAATTGTTTTATTAATTGATGAAAGACCTGAAGAAGTTACAGATATGAAACGTTCCATTAAAGGAGATGTTATTTATTCTACTTTTGACGAGTTACCAGAACACCATGTAAAAGTAGCAGAAATGGTATTAGAAAGAGCTAAAAGACTTGTAGAACATCAAAAAGATGTAGTTATATTATTAGATAGTATTACTCGTTTAGCAAGAGCATATAATTTAGTTGTTCCTTCATCTGGAAGAACACTATCCGGAGGATTAGATCCAACAGCATTGCACAAACCTAAAAAATTCTTTGGAGCAGCTAGAAATATAGAAAATGGGGGAAGCCTAACAATATTAGCATCTGCATTAATAGAAACAGGTAGTAGAATGGATGATGTTATTTTTGAAGAATTTAAAGGAACAGGCAATATGGAAGTACATCTTGATAGAGGATTATCAGAAAAACGCATATTCCCAGCAATTGATATTAATAAATCTGGAACAAGACGTGAAGATAAATTATTAACACCAAAAGAATTAGAAACAGTATTTGCTTTAAGAAAGGCTTTATCTACAATGTCTACAGCAGAAGTAACAGAAAAGTTAATTGATGAAATGATTAAAACAAAAAGCAATGAAGAATTCTTAGAGAGAATAAATCTATTTTTGAAAAAATAAAATTAGAATTAGAGCTTGATAAAAATAAAAAGCTCTAATTTTTAATTTTTATAAAAATATTATAAGAAAGAGGGAGAACCTTAGCATAATATTTTAGTATTAATGATTGCACAAAATCAAAGTTTTGCGCAATTGAAGATAGGAGAATAATATAAAACCATTGCTTCATTATTTTTCGATTTTTCCTGGTTGGATTTTTTTCATTATTGTAACCTTATATTTCAGTATTTTGCCCATTTTTGCAGACAACAAACTATATGTTTAAAAAATAAAAACGGCTTAAAATCGATTCTCGTGCATCGCTTTTTTGGCACTTTTTTGACTTTTTTGTATATCTATATATGATAGTAATTTCTTCAGAAAAATCTACTTTTTAATAGTAATCTTCTAAAATCAATATTTAGTCTTAAATTCTAAACAAGTAATTTTACAATTCAATAATCAAAATTACTTAAAAACGATTTTGAACTTAATGAAACAATAATTTAATTAAAATATT
>CALWZX010000078.1 GCA_944386125.1 uncultured Clostridia bacterium
TTGCTTTTTTAACACCTGGTATTTCTCCTTTATGAGCTAATTCTCTGAAGCATACACGGCAAATTCCATATTTTCTAATATAGGCATGTGGTCTTCCACAAATTTTGCATCTATTATATTCTCTTGTTTTGTATTTTTGTTCTCTTTGTTGTTTTACTTTTAAAGATTTTTTAGCCATATTTGTCTTTTATCCTCCTTTACTTTGTTTTAAAAGGCATTCCTAAAAGTCCTAATAATTCTCTTGCTTCTTCATCAGTCTTAGCTGTAGTTACGAAAATTATATCCATACCTCTTATTTTATCGATTTTATCATATTCGATTTCTGGGAATATTAATTGTTCTTTTACACCCATAGAATAATTTCCTCTACCATCAAAAGAATCTTTTGATACTCCTCTAAAATCTCTTACTCTAGGAAGAGCTACATTGAATAATTTATATGCAAAATCATACATTTTTCCGCCTCTTAATGTAACTTTACATCCCATTTCAATACCTTCTCTGATTTTGAAAGCTGCAATTGCTTTTTTTGCTCTAGTAACAACTGGAGCTTGACCTGTAATTACTTTTATATCATTCATTGCATTATCTAATGCTTTAGGGTTATCTTTTGTATCCCCTAAACCAACATTAATTACGATTTTTTCTAATTTTGGAACTTCCATTATTGATTTATAATTGAATTTTTTCATCATTGCTGGAACGATTTCCTTATTATATTGTTCTCTAAGAATTTCCATGTTTTATGAATCCTCCTTTCTTTCATTCTTATTTTATTTTAGCACCACATTTTTTACAAACACGTATTTTTTCATCTTTTTCCATAGCATATCCTATTCTTGTTGCTTTTCCGCATTTAGGGCATACTACATTAACTTTACTTACATGTATTGCACATTCTGTAGGGATAATTCCGCCTTCTTCACCTTGTTTTCTAGGTTTGATGTGTTTTTTTCTGATATTAATACCTTTTACAACTACTTTTTCTGTTTTTGGTATTACTTCTAAAACTTCACCAGTTTTACCTTTATCATTTCCAGATAAAACTTTAACTGTATCGCCTTTTCTTATTTTCATCTATTTTTTCACCTCACTATAAAACCTCTGGAGCTAAAGATAATATTTTCATATAATCTCCATCTCTTAATTCTCTTGCAACAGGTCCAAATATACGAGTTCCTCTTGGATTTTTATCTTCTTTAATAATAACTGCTGCATTTTCGTCAAATCTTACATAAGAACCATCTGCTCTTCTAATTGGTTTTTTTGTTCTTACTACTACTGCTTTTACAACATCACCTTTCTTTACAACTCCACCAGGTGTTGCAGTTTTAACAGAAGCAACAATCACGTCCCCAACTCCAGCATATTTTCTATATGAACCACCTAAACATCTAATGCACATAATTTCTTTTGCACCAGTGTTGTCGGCAACTTTTAATATACTTTGTTGTTGTACCATTTTACTTGTACCTCCTTTTTTATTCCTTATTTGATAACTGCCTTTTCTACTATACTTACAACTCTGAATCTTTTATCTTTAGATAAAGGTCTTGTTTCCATAACTTTTACTTTATCGCCAATTCCACATTCATTGTTTTCATCGTGAGCTTTTAATTTATATGTTCTTTTTTGAATTTTTCCATATGTTTTATTCATCTCACTTGTTTCAACTGCTACTACTACTGTTTTATCCATTTTGTTAGATACTACAGTACCAATATAAGTTTTACGAAGATTTCTTTCTTCCATTATTTAAATCTCCTTTCTTCTTATTATTTATTTTGTTTCTGCTAATTTTCTTTCTGTTAATACTGTATTTATTTTTGCAATGTCTTTCTTAACCTCTCTGATTCTCATAGGATTATCTACCCCATTTGTTGCTAAACTAAATCTTAGTTTAAACAATTCATTTTTTAGTTCTCCTAATTCTTTTTCTAGGTCAGGTGAAGACATTTCTCTTATCTTATTTATCTTCATCTAATTTTCACCACCTATTTCAGTTTCTTTTTTTATAAACTTACATTTAACAGGTAATTTCATTGCAGCAAGTCTTAAAGCTTCTTTTGCAATATCTTCACTAACTCCTGCGATTTCAAACATTACTCTACCTGGTTTTACAGCTGCTACCCAATATTCAACAGCTCCTTTTCCTTTACCCATACGAGTTCCAATTGGTTTTGTTGTGATTGGTTTATCTGGGAATATTTTTATCCAAACTTTTCCCCCTCTTTTAATATAACGAGTCATAGCAACACGGGCAGATTCAATTTGATTTGTAGTAATTAAACCTGCATCTAATGTTTGTAATCCGTACTCTCCATCTGTTACTCTATTTCCTCTAGTAGCTTTTCCTCTATTTCTACCTTTTTGTTGTTTTCTATATTTTGTTCTTTTTGGCATTAATGGCATTATTTGTCTCCTCCTTCCATCTTCTTTTTAGCTGGAAGAACTTCTCCTTTATAAATCCAAACTTTTACACCAACTTTTCCGTAAGTTGTATTTGCTTCTGCAAATCCATAATCAATATCAGCTCTTAAAGTTTGTAATGGTATAGTTCCTTCTTTATAGAATTCAGTTCTAGCCATGTCAGCTCCACCTAATCTTCCTGATACAGAAGTTTTAATTCCTAAAGCACCAGCTTTCATAGTTTTTTGCATACATTGTTTCATAGCTCTTCTGAATGAAATTCTTCTTTCTAGTTGCCCTGCGATGTTTTCAGCAACTAATTGTGCATTTGTATCAACATCTTTTACTTCAACTATATTTAAGTTTACGTCTTTTCCTATCATTTTTTGTAATTCATTTTTTAAAGTTTCAGCTAAATTTCCACCTTTACCAATTACAAGTCCTGGTTTTGCTGTGAAAACATTAACTTTTACAAATTTAGCAGTTCTTTCAATTTCAATTTTTGAAATACCACTAACATATAATTTTTTCTTCACATATTCACGGATTTTGTGGTCTTCTACTAGGTAGTTTGCAAAATCTTTAGAATTTGCATACCATTTTGAATCCCAGTCTTTGATTATACCAACTCTTAATCCATGTGGATCCATTTTTTGTCCCATTGTGTTAGACTCCTTTCTCTAATCTCTTTCTTTTAAAACTATTGTAATATGACTTGTTCTTTTTCTAATTCTAACTGCTGAACCTTTTGCTGCAGGTCTAATTCTTTTCAATGTTGAACCTTGGTTTGCATATATTTCTGCAATATATAATTTAGAAACATTCATATTATGATTATTCTCTGCATTTGCCATAGCTGATTTTAATAATTTTTCTATAATTTCAGAAGCTGCTTTTGGAGTAAATTTTACAATTGCTAAAGCTTCACTTGCACTTTTTCCTCTGATTAAATCTGCTACGATTTTTACTTTTCTACTGGATATTCTAGCATTATTTAATGTTGCTACTGCTCTTTTTTCTGTAATAACTTCTTGATTTTCCACGCTTTTTCCCTCCTTTTTAGCATACACTTAATTTATTTTATTTTTTTACAGTTTTTTCTCCTGCATGACCTTTAAATGTTCTTGTTGGAGCAAATTCTCCTAATTTATGACCAATCATTTCTTCAGTAATATAAACTGGTACATGTTTTCTTCCGTCATGAACTGCTATTGTGTGTCCTACCATTTGAGGGTATATTGTAGAAGCTCTTGACCATGTTTTTAATACCTCTTTTGCTCCAGTTTCATTCATAGCTTCAATTCTTTTTAATAATTCTGGTGCAATAAATGGTTTCTTTTTACTTGATCTTGACATATCTTATTCCCTCCTTACTTTCTTCTCTTTACTATTAATTTATCTGTTCTATTATTTTTCTTTCTAGTCTTGTATCCTAGCGCTGGTTTACCCCAAGGTGTTAATGGTCCTGCATGACCTACTGGAGCTCTACCTTCACCACCACCATGTGGGTGATCTACTGGGTTCATTACAGAACCTCTAACTGTTGGACGAATACCCATATGTCTTGTTCTTCCTGCTTTACCAATCTTTACATTTTCATGATCAGCATTTCCTACAGTTCCGATAGTTGCTCTACATCTTGTCATAACCAATCTCATTTCTCCAGATGGAAGTCTAATATGAGCATATTTTCCTTCTTTAGCCATTAATTGTGCTTCTTGTCCTGCTGCTCTTACTAATTTTCCACCTTGCCCAGGATTTAATTCGATATTATGAATCATTGTACCTACTGGTATATTTTCAATTGGCATACAATTTCCTACTTTAATATCTACATTTGTTCCTGATATAACTTTATCTCCATCAGTTAAACCAATTGGAGCTAAAATATAACTTTTTGTTCCGTCTTCATATTGTATTAAAGCGATATTAGCGCTTCTGTTTGGATCATATTCTATACCGATAACAGTTGCTTCCATGTTATCTTTATTTCTTTTGAAATCCATAATTCTATATTTTTGTCTATTTCCTCCACCTTGATGACGAACTGTAATTCTACCATATGCATTTCTTCCTGCTTTTTCTTTCTTTACTGTTAATAAAGATTTTTCAGGAGTCTTTTTTGTTACTTCTTCAAATGTAGAAACAGTCATATTTCTTAATGATGGAGTTGTTGGTCTAAAATGTTTCATTCCCATTTTGAATTCTCTCCTTTAATATTAAATTTATTTTCCTAGTTTTTTCTAGATATTTTTATTTTCTAAGCTCCCATAAATTCTTCTATAGAAGTTTTATATTTTTTAGAAACTTTTACTGTTTTTCCACCTTTTGCAAGGTAAGTTTTTTCTTGTGGGTCTGTATCAATTGTTACAATTGCTTTTTTCCAATCTGATGTTTTTCCTTCATATCTTCCCACTCTTTTATTTTTTCCTTTTACAGTCATTGTATTAACACTTAATACTTTTACTTCAAAAAGTTTTTCTACTGCTCTTGCAATATCTACTTTTGTTGCTTTTTTATTTACTTCAAAAGTATATTTTCCTGCTTGTAATTCTTCATTACTTTTTTCAGTTACTACTGGTGCAATGATAATATCTTCAGGACGCATTATGCATACACCTCCTCTAATTTTTTAACAGTGTCTAAAGTAATGATTAAGTTTTTATATTTTAATAAATCATATACATTAATTGTATTAACTAAAGTAGTTTTTACACCTTCAATGTTTCTTGCAGATTTTTGAACGTTTTCATTCTTTTCTGGTAATAACATTAATGTTTTTCCTTCTACTTTTAAGTTATTTAAAACTTTTACCATTTCTTTAGTCTTAATTTCTTTCATATCTAACTTATCTACTACTACTAATTCTTTTTCTAAAACTTTTGAACTTAGTAATGATTTAATAGCAAGTCTTCTTTCTTTTTTATTTACTGTATATTTGTATGAACGTGGTTTTGGTCCTAAAGCAATTCCACCTTTAATCCATTGTGGAGCTCTAATAGAACCTTGTCTTGCTCTACCTGTTCCTTTTTGTCTCCATGGTTTTCTTCCACCACCACGAACTTCTGATCTTGTTTTTGTATTTTGTGTACCTTGTCTTTGATTTGCTAAATAATTTACAAGTACGCTATGTACTATAGCTTCATTTGGTTCAATTCCAAAAATAGCTTCATTTAGCTCTATTTCTTTCACTTTCTTTCCTTCTACGCTATATACGTCTACTGTAGGCATTTACTTTCTCCTCCTTCCTTATGCTTTTACACTTGTTTTTATTTTTAGTATTGCTCCTTTAGCTCCTGGAACACTACCTTTTACTAAAATTACATTTTTATCTAAATCAACTTTTACTACAGCTAAATTTTGTATGGTAACTGTTTCAACTCCCATATGTCCTGGTAATTTTTTACCTTTAAATACTCTACCTGGAGTTGATGTTGGTCCCATTGATCCTGGTCTTCTATGATACATAGATCCATGTCCCATAGGTCCTCTTGATTGTCCATGTCTTTTGATAACACCTTGGAATCCTTTTCCTTTTGAAGTTCCTTGGATATCAACTTTATCTCCTACTGCAAAAGTATCAACTTTAATTTCGTCTCCCACTTTTACTTCTTCTACAGAATCCATTCTGAATTCTCTTAAATGTTTTTTTAGTGTAAGATTAGCTTTTTTAAAATGTCCTTTTTCAGGATTATTTAATTTGCTTTCTTTTACATCTCCATAACCTAATTGGATAGCATTGTATCCATCAGTTTCTGTTGTTTTTACTTGTGCTACAACACATGGTCCAGCTTCTATAACAGTTACTGGTACTACTTTACCTGTTTCATCAAAGATTTGTGTCATACCAATCTTCTTTCCGATGATTGCTTTTTTCATTTTTTAATTCCTCCTAACTATTGGCTGATTTTCACCAGCTTGGTTTTATTTTTTTCTATTTATAATTTTATTTCAATATCAACACCTGCTGGTAAATCAATTTTCATTAAGCTATCAACAGTTTTTTGTGTTGGATAAAGAATATCAATCACTCTTTTGTGTGTTCTCATTTCAAATTGTTCTCTTGAATCTTTGTGTTTGTGTGGAGAACGTAAGATTGTGATAATTTCCTTTTCTGTTGGTAATGGAATAGGTCCTGAAACTTTTGCTCCTGTTCTTTTAGCAGTATCTACTATTTTTTCAGCAGACTGTTCTAAAAGTTCATGATCATAAGCTTTAAGCCTAATTCTGATTTTCTCACTTCCTACTTGATTTGTTGTTGCCATTTAAATTTCCCTCCTCTTTCTATTTTGGTCGGAAGTTTTAAACGCACCCTAGTGTTTCTTTTATGATACTATAAAAACCCAAGTTTGCATGATAATCTTGGGATAAGTGCTATTTGTTTATAAACTTACCGCCTGGTCTAAGCCATGACATACTCCATAGAAGTTCCCTCCACCTTATTTAATACGGTGTAGCCACATTCTACTTCATCGCTTTTTAACATGCGAAAATATTATACTACACAAACTTAGTAAAGTCAACTAGTTTTTGTATTTTTTTAGCATTTCCACCAAAATCGTTGAATTTAATTCAAAATGCACACTTTACTACTAAAGCACTCATGTCCACGATTAAATGCACAATTTTATGGC
>CALWZX010000079.1 GCA_944386125.1 uncultured Clostridia bacterium
TTTCTGGAAAAACAACATTGAATTTTTTTATCAATTTAATTTTGTATTTTTTTATCAATTTTATATTGACTTTTACAGTAGAAATGAAAAAGGGTTTGATAAAGTGGGTTTACCATAATTACATTATACCTCTATTTTTTAATTTTTTCAATACATGTTTATTTTGCAAAATTTGTTATATTTTTTCTTATTTTGGATATCTTATTAAAAGAAAAGTTATTTAATAGAGAAAGGATTTTTTAACTATGCCAATATTACAGAAATTAGCTCATTTATTTACATGGGCTCCTGAGAATGATTATCAGTTTTATCTTCCAGAGGAAAGTAGCACAGAGCCTATATCTAAACCAACTAAGGAAGTAGAAAAACAATCTATTTTTCCTAGTGTTGCTGTAAATTTAGAATATGTAAAAACTGCTTATAATACTATGCTCAATAGTGACATTATTATTCGTGAATTCAGTATTTTAGCAAGGAATAGACAATATAAAGCTTTTTTGTTATTTATTGACGGTATGGTTAATTCTGCTATGATTAATGACTTTGTTCTTAAACCTCTTATGCTAAAAAATTCGGCAAACTCTTTTGACGGTGAACAAGAACGCATTATTTCAGAAGCTGTTACTAATAATATTACTGTAAGAAAGATCAAAAAATTTGATATCGTTTCTTATATTACTAGTTGTTTACTTCCTCAAAATAGTGTTAAACAAGTTAAAACTTTTTCAGAAGCTTTTTCTGGCGTTAACTCTGGAAATTGTTCATTATTTATTGATACATTAAATATAGTTTTTGACATTGAAGTAAAAGGATTTAAACAAAGAAGTATAAGTCAGCCACAGAATGAAACTGTTATTAAAGGTCCTCATGAAGCTTTTGTAGAAAATTTAAGAACTAATACTTCTCTCTTACGTAAGATTGTCAATAATGAAAACTTAATTATGGAATCTGCCAGCGTAGGAGATATTACACAAACTAAATGTGCCATCTGTTATATGAAAAATATTGCGAATGATGATTTGGTCGCTGAAGTACAATACCGCATTAATAATTTACAGGTCGATTCTTTACTTTCTGTTGGTCAACTTGAGCAATTAATTGTAGATCAAAATACTTTAGGAATTCCTGAAATTTTATCTACTGAAAGACCTGATAAAACTTCTCAATATTTGTTACAAGGACGTGTAGCCGTCTTAGTAAATGGCTCTCCTTATGCAGTTATTATGCCTGCTACCATTTCTGATTTTATGTCTTCTACAGAAGATTCTAACTTAAAACCATACTTTGCTAATTTTTTAAAAGGGCTCCGATTACTTGCTGCTATTATTACTTTATTATTGCCAGGATTATATGTAGCTATTACCTGTTTTCATCAAGAAATTCTTCCTACAGAATTACTATTTTCTATTTTAGCTACAAGACAAAACGTTCCTTTTCCTGTTATTATTGAAATTCTAACTCTGGAAATTTCTTTTGAATTGATTCGAGAAGCAGGTTTGCGTGTTCCTTCTCCTATTGGCTCTACTATAGGAATTGTTGGTGCTTTGGTATTAGGACAAGCAGCAGTTAGTGCAGGAATCATTAGCCCCATTTTAATTATTATTGTTGCCATTACAGGAATAGCCTCATTTGCTATACCAGACTTTTCTTTTGGCTTTCATTTACGTTTTTTTAGATTTATTTTTATTTTACTTGGCTTTATAGCAGGATTCTTAGGAATTAGTATTGGTATTTTTGTATATCTATGCGTACTATGTAATTTGAAATCATTCGGTATTTCTTTTATTACGTCTGCTTGTACCTGTGGTAATAAAAAATCCAACGATTATTTTGTTCCTCCAATATGGAAACAAGAAAAAAGGCCTTCTTTCCTTTCTACTAAAAAAGAAAAGAATCAAGAAGCTATTAGTATGAAATGGAAAAATTAATATA
The DNA here is from genome assembly GCA_944386125.1 of uncultured Clostridia bacterium. Taxonomy (GTDB): domain Bacteria; phylum Bacillota; class Clostridia; order TANB77; family CAG-508; genus UMGS1663. The sequence goes on from CALWZX010000079.1 coordinate 1,933, forward strand.
AAAAGGAGTATTCATTATGAATCAAACAAAATTATCATCTTTAGAAGCTATATCTTTAATTTTAACTATTACCATTGCTCATACAGTATTATCTCTACCTAGAATTTTACTTAACTCAACCAAGTCTGCTACTTTATTAAATTTAGTATATGTTACAGGAATTGTTCTTTTCCTTGCATGGCTAATTTATCGTTGTTTTAAAAGGTTTCCTGGGCAAGATATTTTAGATATTTCTGAATTTTTAGGTGGTAAAATTTTTAAGAACATTTTAGGTGGTTGTTTTATATTTTACTTTATTGTTAGTTCAAGTGTATTACTACGTAATTTTAGCCAAAGTATACAGGTCATTTACTTTCCTATGACCAATGTTACTTTTGTTATTCTATTTTTCATTATTGCTATGACAATTGTAAACTACCTATCTTTCCATGCATCTTTTAGAGCAACCTCATTTATTATGCCACTTGCTATTATTACTGTATTATTTTTATTTTTCGCTAATATAGATAATTTCTCTTTTTCTAGAATGTTTCCTATATTAGGTAATGGTTTTATAGATACTTTTATAACAGGCATTGGAAACATTTCTGCTTTTTGTGGAATTTCTGTATTATATTTTTTACCACCCTTATTAAAAAAACCTGAAAATTATAAAAAGATTTGTATTGCTTCTGTACTTATCTCTGCTATTTATCTTCTACTCTGTGTAGCTACACTTCTTTTTATGTTTGAATTTTTTATAAGTAATGATGAAATTATGCCATTGTACTCTGCTACAAGATACATTGAATTTGGAAGTTTTGTGCAAAGATTGGAATCGGTTTTCTTACTTGTGTGGATGATTGTTTTTGTTTGTTACTTAGGTATTACCAGTAAAATTTCTATTCTTTGTTTTAAAAAAATTACAAAAATTAAATATCATAAACCTTTAGTATTACCATTTTCATTACTTATGTTTGCACTTGCTTTATCTCCTAAAAATTATGCTGAATCTATCTTCTTTGAAAATACAGTATTTCGTTATTTTGTGTGGTTTTTTATATTTACTTTTTGTATAGGTATATTACTCATTGCTAACTTAAAAATGAAGAAAATCAAAAAGGAGGAAATTACATGAATGTTCCGCAATCATTAAAGAAAATCATTACCCATATTTTTATTTTATTCATGATTATCCTGTTAATTGTAAGTTTCTCTAGCTCATATGCTTCTTTAAATATTGATAATTTAGCTTTTGTTGTAGCTCTTGGAATAGATACTGGTGAATCGCATAAACTCAAAGTTACCTTTCAGTTTACCAACCTTCCTTCCACTTTAGAGGGAAATGCTTCAAAAGAATCACAAACAGTTTTTAATACCGTAGAAGCTCCTTCTATTAATACTGCTATTCAATTAATCAATGCTTATCTGGGTAAGAAAATAAATCTTTCTCATTGCAAGTTAATTGTTTTTTCTGAAGAAATAGCTTCACAAGGTATTTCTGAACATGTGTATACTTTAATGAATGATTCTCAAGTAAGACCTTCTTCTAATATTATTGTAAGTAAATGTGAAGCCAAAACCTATATTGAAGAATCTTTTCCAAGTTTAGAAGAGTTATCTAGTCAATATTATGAAATATTTGCACAATCTGATCAATATACTGGTCTGGTTGTTAATTCTACTATTCGGAGATTTTTTTAATGGTTTAATTTGTGATGAATGTTCGTCTTATGCTATTTTAGGTGGATTAAATAGTAATCAAGATTCCAGTTTTAATATAAAAGGGAAGCGAGATTCTGAAAATATTCGGTTTAGCAGTTTTTAAAGAAGATCACTTAGTAGGAGAACTAAATCCTTCTGAGACTATTTGTTTCTCTATTATAAAAAATGCTGTGAAAGCATTTTTAGTTCGTGTTCCTATTCTTTCTTCTAATGATAATAATTCTTCACATTATACTAATTCTCAACTTCAATCTTCTCAAGCAATTGACGTATATTTACAACCAGTTCAATCTACAGATATAAAAGTAGAAATCATCAATGGTTCTCCTTTTATAAAAATTCATTGTTATTTTAAGGGAAAAATTCACTCTATGAATCATGAAGCTGACTATTTAAATGAGGATTTATTACAAGAACTCTCCCATTCAGTTGAGCAATTTTTAGTTTCTTCTATAAAACAATATTTATATAAAACTTCTTTGCAATTCAATGCTGATATTAACCGGTCTTGGCAAAAAAGTTACAAGTCAATTTTTAACTACAAAAGATTTAGAAGATTTCCATTGGTTAGATAATTATAAAAATAGTGTATTTCAAGTAAATGTTGATGCTAATGTAGGATCCGGATTTTTACTAACAGAAACTAAATAAAGGAGGTTTTTGTATGATTACTATTATATTTCATATTGTATTTTTATTATTTAGTTTATTTGTTTTATTACAAAGTATTTCTTATAGTATTTACGAATATAAAACAGAAAAAAATCATTATGGTAGCATATTTTTTATTATTTTTACCCTATTTTGCGTTATTTATAGCAATTTTATTATTTGGAAAAATTAAAGAGCAGTTTTACTGCTCTTTAATTGCTGTTTCATTTTCTGGTACTATTGCAAAATCTATTTCACGTAACTGCTTATTAGCTTGAATTACTCGAATTTTCACTTTATCTCCTAACGCATAACTTTTATGCGTTTTTTCTCCTATTAAAATTTTTCTATTTTCATCATAAATAAAATATTCTGTTCCCATATGCTCAAAACGAACTAAACCTTCTACTGTATTTTCCAATTGTACAAACATTCCAAAAGATGTAACAGAAGATACCATTCCTTCATATATTTCTCCAATTTTACTTTGCATATATTCAGCTTCTTTTAAGTCTATGCTATCCCTTTCTGCTTTTTGTGCAATTTTTTCTCTTTCAGAAGAAAGCTCTGCCATTCTTGTTGCTTTTTCATAATTTTTTTGTTTCCATTCTTCTGTAACTTGATAGTCTTTTGCTAAATAACATGAAATGATACGATGAATAAATAAGTCAGGATATCTACGAATTGGTGAAGTAAAATGACAATAATATTTACTTACGATTCCAAAGTGTCCTTTATTTTCACTTTCATATTTTGCAACTTTTAATGTTCTTAGTATAAGATTAGAAACTAACGCTTCTTCTTTTTTTCCCTTTACTTTTTCTAACACCTCAGCAAAAGCTTTTGGACGTAATTCATCATGACTTACATGTATTTTATAACCCAAAGAAAATAAATATTGATTTAATTCTTTTACTTTATCCTCTTCTGGTACTTCGTGAACACGATATATAAATGGTGCCTCTAGCCAGAAAAATCTCTCTGCCACAGTTTCGTTTGCTGTTAACATAAATTGTTCTATTATTTCATTAGCAAAATTAAGTTCATATTTTTGAATATCTATTGCTATACCTTGTTTATCTAAAATAACCTTGGCTTCTGGTATATCTAAGTTTAAACTTCCTCTTTTTTCTCTTCTTTGCTTTAGTATCATTGCTAGTTCTTGCATTAATTGAAAATGCTTTACATATTTTTGATATTTATGAAAAATTTTCTTTTCTTCATCGGTTTGAGGGGTATCTAATAATATAGCTACATCATGATAATTCATTCTTTTGGTTACTTGTATGATTCCCTTTGCTATTTCTGATGAAACAACTTTTCCTTTAGCATCTATTTCCATAATAACAGAAAGTGTTAATCTATTCTTTCCTTCATTTAGACTACATATTCCATTAGATAATTCCTTAGGTAACATAGGAATAACTCTATCTAACATATACACACTAGTTCCTCTTGTTATGGCTTCTAAATCTAACTTTGAATTTTCTTTTACATAGTGACTAACATCTGCAATATGAACTCCTAATATGTAATGACCATTTGATAATTTTTTTACTTGTACTGCATCATCTAAATCTTTGGCATCTTCTCCATCTATAGTAAAAATTTCTTCACCACGAAAATCTCTTCTATTTTTCAATTCTTTGTGAGAAATTTCCTCTTGTATATTTTTTGCCTCTTTTAATACCTTTTGTGGAAATTCATTTGGTAATTTGTATTCTTTGATGATAGAAAGCATATCTACTCCTGCTTCATCAATCTTTCCTAGCACTTCTATAATTTTTCCTTCTGCTTTCTTATCTTTCTCCGGATATTTTGTAATTTCGACAACTACTTTATCTTGATTTTTTGCTTTTCCAAAATATTTTTTAGGTATAAATATATCACTTCCTAATTTTTTATCATCTGGTACAACAAATCCAAAATTTCTATTCTTTTCAAAGAAGCCAACTAAAGTTGTTTTTTCATGTTTTACTACTTGTATAATACGTCCTTCCTTTGTTTTTCCTGTTGCATATGGCAAAATTTCTACTAGAACTGTATCTCCATTTAAGGCTTGTCCTACATTTTTTTGGTTAATATAAATTTCTTCCTCATCTGCTATTTGTACAAAACCAAATTTTTTAGTAGTTCCTCTATAAATACCCTCTACTATATTTTTGTTCTTCATTGCTCCTCCTTTCTTGACAAAATAAATAATGTAGCTATTTTGTAGCTACATTTATTCTTACATTACATACAATATTCCAAGCACAACTGCTAATACAGCAAATAAAATTCCTAAGAAAATTGTTGTTCTTTTTAATCTACCTGTTTTTGTTCTTCCTTTATTTTTTTCATAAAAGTTATTTGTAGAAGAACCTGTTATTGCTCCAGAAGCTCCTTGGCTTTCCTTTGTCTGTACTGTTGCAACTATAATTAACGCTACACATACAATTAAATATATAACTAATACAATATTTCTTGCAATTTCCATTTTATTCCTCTCTCCTCAAGCTTTTTTTCAATATGTTTATTGTACCACAACTATATGAAAAATGCAAATATTTTTTTACAATTTTGTTCACAACTTTTATAACGTTGCTATTTCTTGTACTTCTATTTGCATATTGCTATCTATCTTTCCTATTATACATACATTTTTATTTTCTTGTAATCTTCTATACATTCCATCTGCTATTTCATCATACCCATATACTTCTACAATACTTTCAT
>CALWZX010000080.1 GCA_944386125.1 uncultured Clostridia bacterium
ATGGAGCGCGCCAGTGCAAGAAAAGCGTTGAAAGTGTTGTGCCAAAGCCAGCTATTACTGCAAAACAAGCTGGAAAAGTTTTTAAATCAACTGGAGGAAGTGTAAAATTAGTTAAGAATGGAAAATCTATTGACTTTTTATTTGAAGTAATCAGAAGAGAAGAAGATTGGCAAAAGAAGTTAGTAGATAAAATGAAATTATATCAAGATTTCTATGCCAATTTCCAAGTAGGAGATTCTGGTTATATGTCTATGCCACAATTAATTTTAGTTTGTGAAGATGAAAAGCATATGGCAGAAGTATTTAAAACTTTAGTTATGCAGCAAATAGATATACCACAAATTAATATATATTATACAACTGATTTAAGGCAAAATGAAGAAACACTAGAAAATACTTTAGTAGAATTTGTTATGGATGAAGAGACGAAAAAGTATAAAATGAAAGATGTAGCTGTAAAATTATTAGGAATATAAATGTAAAAAAAAGAAGTGCATTTTGCACCTCTTATTTTTTCTTCTTTAAATCAAATACAATAGCATCATCATTATCAAAAATATTCAAGTCACTTGTATCTAAATTAATAGGATCATTATCACTAATTTCAATTTTTGGTTTTAATAAATGTTTTTTATCAACAGAATCATCTTTTTGAGCAATACCATTGGAGAATCTATCAAAGTTATAAATTTTATCATGTTTTTGTTCTTTATATTTAGCAGATAAGAAATCTAATTTACCTTCACCTACTACAATGGATCCTGAATTATTTTTATATTTATAGGCACAACTTTTAAATCCTAAAGAACGAAGTTTATCGGCTTTAAACTTAGATTTAAATGTCCATTCAATACCGCCCATTTTATCTTCATATTCACCTTTTTTCAAATCATAACTTCTACTAAATTTCCAATAACGAATATTTCCAAATTCTTTTTCCCACCATTCATTATCTTCAATTGAGTTGTTTCCAAATGTCATTTTATTAATACAGTTAGCCAAAATAGTTTGTTTATAACTTTCGCTTACTTCTCCTAATTGAGATAGTGTCTGAGAAGAAATGGTAGTTCCTACTTTATATTTTCTATATAAAGTAAATATAGATTCTGTAGATTCTGATAAAAATTCAGGAAATTCATCTATATATAAGAAATGAGGAATACGTGTATTTTCACTTCCTGGACGTCTTAATACAGCATTTTGCATTAATAATAGTAAGAACAATCCAAAAGATTTATGAATAGATTTTCCTAAATCTCCACGTCTTGTACAAACAAAAGTAAGTTCTCCTTCAGCTAATGCTTTTTCAAAGTTAACATTATTAGTACGATTACAAAGAATATTTTTTACTCCAGGGAATGTAAATAAATCACTAATTACAGAAATTGCATATTGCATACATTTTTCAGTATCAGCTCTTTTAGGAGCATTTGTAAAAAATGTATTCTTGAAATAGTATAATTGTCCAGCATATTGTTTAGAAAGTTCCTCATCCATTTCTAAAACTTTACAAAATTTTTCTACTAATGAAAAGTTTTCCAGAACACCTAATATATCTTCCAATGTTGGTAAATAATCTTTATCTCCATTATATAATATGGGAAAAGTAACTTTTAATAAAGTACATAAATTTTCCATTGCTTGAATAACAACATTTTCTGTATATACTTTTTGCATATCATCCAAAGTTCCTTGATACATACTAGTCAAAACATGATTAATTACACTAGCTGTTTGCAAAGGGTTATCATATACAAATGGATTTAGTCCAAGAGAATCTGGGTTAAGCGGATCTACAATATGATAAGGCATGTTATAAGCTTTTGCAACAGCAATCATATGAGAAGTACTTTCATAATCAGGAGAAACATGTGTAATTCCTAAATTACGATAGATAATTTTTCCATCTATTTGCCCAATAATCATTTTCTTCATATATGCTTTATATAAATCTTCTTTATCAGAAGCAGGGGATAACATGTTTAAATTAAAATTTTCATTTACATATTCATTGCCATAAGGGCAGTTTAAAACAGCAATTCCCGTTTTTAATGCAGTATACCCCATTTCTTTAGCAATAGACTTAAAGAAATATTTTTTATCAATATCTCTTGCAATCATAGGCTCAAATACTAAAGAAGTTTTACCACAGCCAGAAGGTCCAACTACTAGGAACTGATTAAATCTACTCTGTTCTGGAATAACGGCTTTTGCACCAGTTTCTTTATCAGAAGTTAAGTACATTTCACAAGCATAAATTCCAGTGCCTTCTTTAGACTTAGTTAATTTAATTCCACCATAATCCCCAATAGATTCAATAAGTAATTGTGTATCATTAACACCTTTGTATAAGAAGTTAAACACTAATGGTGCTGTAGTCATTGGTAAATAAAAAGCAATTGCACCAAAAGCAGGATAAATGAGTTCTGGAAAATTCATAACTAATTGTTCGTAATTAGGAACTGACATAAATAAAATCCATAAACCTGCATTCAAAAATTGTATTACCATAGAAATTCCAATAATATATAGGGCAATTACATATAAATGTAAAAATGTTTCTTTATCTTTACGAGACTTAGCAAATTGTGATGCATAAGAAAATAAGAACGCAAAAATAGGGCATGCAAGAGCAAAAGTATACATGAAAGGTCCCCAATAAGAAACAGACATACCTGTAAAAATCATCATTAAAATTTCTACTAATCTATCTACAACAAAATAAATCGAAAGTAGAGTTAATATGTAAGTTAAAAAAGTGTTTCTATCTGTTTTTAGAAATTTTAAGAATTTATCAATATATTTCAAAATTTTCACCACTTTCTATTAATATAATCCAAATTTACACATATATATTATCCTATAAAAACAAGAAAAATACAAGAGTTTTTAGATAAAATTCTATATTTTTCAGAAAAGAGGAAAACATGAATAAACAAACAAGAAAACAAGGATTTATGCAGGGAATCATTGCTCTCATGTTTTCACAAGTGATTATTAAAATTTTAGGATTAGTATATAAATGGTATTTAACTAATAAAGAAGGTTTTGGAGATAAAGGAAATGCCATTTATAGTGCAGGTTTTTCTATATATGCCTTATTACTTACTTTATCATCTACAGGAGTTCCTAATGCTATTGCTAAGTTGACTTCAGAGCATATTGCAAAGGGAGATTATAGAGGAGCCCATCGTATTTTTAAAATAGCATTAATTACTTTTTCTAGTTTAGGTTTTTTAGGAACCTTTATCTTATTTTTTGGTGCTCATTTTATTGCTAATCACATTTTATATATACCAGAAGCAGAAATGTGTTTAGTAGCTTTATCACCAGCAATATTTTTTGTTTCGATTATTTCTGTATTTAAAGGATATTTTAATGGAAGAAGGGATATGCAAGTAACTGCTAATTCGCAAACGATAGAACAATTATCTAAAACGATGTTAGCATTTCTTATAGTAGAAATAATTGCAATCATGACAAATGCCAATACAAATTTAATGGCAGTAGGAGCCAATTTATCCACTACTTTGGCAACCATTACGGGATTTTTATATATGTATGCATATTATAGAAATTATCGTACCATTCTTGCAAAGGAAATCATAAAAGGAAAAAGTTATCCAATAAAAAGCATTATAGGAACAATAAAGAAAATATTAAGTGTATCTATTCCCATGTCATTAAGTGCTATAGTTGGTTCTATTAGTAGAAATATTGACTCTAGTACTGTAGTAAGAAGTTTACAACGATTTTTGAGTAAAGAAGAAGCAACACTACAATATGGTATTTTATGTGGAAAAGTAGATACATTGGTAGGTTTACCTATGTCTTTTAACATTGCTTTAGCAACTGCTTTAGTTCCTACTATTAGTGCAACAAAAGCAAGAGGAAGAGAAAAAGACATAGAAAAGAAAATATCCTTTTCCTTTTTAATAACAACTTTAATTGGATTACCCTGTGTAGTAGGTTTTATTTTATACGCAGAACCAATTTTAACTTTATTATTTCCTAATGCATCACAAGGGGCAAGCATATTACAAGCAAGTGCAATTTCTATTATTTTTATATTGTGGGAGCAAACCACAAATGCAACTTTGCAAGGATTAGGAAAAGTAGTTATGCCGGCTATTTTTCTGTTAATAGGAGTAATAGCCAAATTTATATGTAACATACTATTAGTACCTATTCCACAAATAGGAATTATAGGAGCTTCTATTTCTACAGCTACTTGCCATGCAATTGCTTTTTTACTTGGTTTTATGTATTTAAAAAAACAAATACAAATACCACTTCATTTTACAAAATGGATAGTAAAGCCTTTAATAGCCTGTTTTTTTATGGCAATTTCTTCCTATGCAGTATATTATGGTATTATACAAATAATAGGAATAAAATTTATAGCAACAATGATAGCCTTACTAAGTGCGGTAATAGTATATATAGCAAGTGTTTTTCTATTGAAAATATTGTCGCAAGAGGAAATAGAACGCATTCCTTTAGGAAGGAAAATATATCAATATTTACAAAAAATTCACATTTATTAAATACAAAAAATGGAAAAACTTACAGGCTGTAAGTAAAAAACGAAAAAACTTTTATTTTTTTAGAAGGAATTTATAAAAGTATGGCGAATATTGTAATTAGTAGATAGCGTTTAGGTCTACATATATGAATCTTATAGGAGGTAATTTTAAATGAACAAATCTGAATTAATCGCAGCTATCGCAGCTAAAACAGGAGAAACAAAAAAAGACGCTGAAGCAACATTAAACGCTTTTGTTGAAGTTGTAACAGAAACTTTAGTTAAAGGTGACAAAGTTCAACTAGTTGGATTTGGTTCTTTCGAAGTAAGAAAAAGAGCAGCTAGAAAAGGAAGAAACCCACAAACTAAAGAAGAAATTAAAATACCAGCTTCAAAAGCTCCAGTATTCAAAGCAGGAAAAGCTTTAAAAGATTTAGTAAATAAAAAATAATTGTATAAAAATATGAATTCATATGCAAAAGGCATCTTTTTTAGGTGTCTTTTTTGTTTGCCATGTTCATAAAACAAAAAAATAATTCATATATTAAAAAAAGGAGGGTGCTAGAATGTTTATCAAAACAATAAAAATATCGATAAAATGGGTAATAATATGTATCATTTTATTCATAAGCATTATTATAATATTATGTATATATTTTGGCACATCTCAGGCAAAGGAAGAAGAAAAAGATTATATTCATTGGGTAGAGTATTCTGTACCATATGAAGTGATGGATAAGGCAGCAAAAATAGATATTGCCTCACAACAGCAAGAATATCCAATTGATTGGATAGAACTAATTGCTTACTTATCTGCCAAATATGGAGGAAATTTCAAACAATATCAAAAGCAAGATTTAGAGGAAGTAGTAGAAAAATTAAAACAAGGCGAAATTATGGAAAATTTAGTAGTAAATGATAAGTTATATAACTACTACATAGAATGTTATCAAGCTATTTTAGGAGAATTTATAGGAGAATATGAAATTGAAAAAATGAATCAAACAGGTCAAAAAGAAAAAGTAACAGAATATGGAATAAAAGCTTTTCTGCCAATTGCCAAAAATTATAGCTTTAGTCACTATAAAGACTTTGGAACAGCAAGGTCATACGGCTACAAAAGAGTTCACCTAGGAAATGATATCATGGGTTCAATAGGTACACCGATTATAGCAGTGGAATCTGGAACAGTAGAAGCTTTAGGATGGAATCCCTATGGAGGGTGGAGAATAGGTATACGTAGTTTTGACAAAAAAAGATATTATTATTATGCACATCTACGAAAAGATCATCCTTTTGTAAAAACTCTCAAGGAAGGAGATACCGTAACAGCGGGAGATGTAATAGGATATTTAGGTATGACAGGATATAGCACAAAGGAAAATGTGAATAATATTAACATTCCCCATTTACACTTTGGCATGCAATTAATTTTTGATGAATCACAAAAAGATGGTGTAAATCAAATTTGGATAGATGTATATGACATCATTAATTTTTTAAAAAGAAATCAGTCAGAAGTCTATAAACCAAAAGAAGGGGAAGACTATGTAAGAAAATGGAATATGGTAGAAAAATAAATGATAAAAAGTAGAAGATTAATAGAAAATAAGGCTGTTGAGGGTTGTTTGAGGATGAAATAAAAACTCAAAATTACAGCCTTTTTAAAATGCAGTGAAGAGGGTTTTAAAAGCAATAACAATAAGGATAATACCTCCTAAAATCTGTGCTTTTTTTTCGAACATATTACCAAAAATAGCACCAATTTTTACACCAAAGGTACAGAGAATAAAAGTAATAATACTAATAATAAAACTACTATAGGCAATATGAATGTTCATACAAGCAAAAGAAATTCCTACAGCAAGAGCATCAATACTAGTGGCAAGAGCCAAAAACAATAAAGTTTTGCAATCAATATTTGTGTTAGTGCTACTAACTTCTGCAGTAGAACACTCTTTTATCATATTAACCCCTATAACCAATAAAATAATAAAAACTACCCAATGACTAAAGGAAGAAATGAGAAAAGAAAAATGGAAACCAATCCAATAGCCTAAAATACACATCAATCCTTGAAAAAAACCAAAATACCCACTAATCAGTAACATTTGATATAATGTAGGATGATGAAAACTTAAGCCTTTACAAAGTGCAACGGCAAAAGCATCCATTGCTAAGGCAAGTGCAATCATACAGATTTCTAAAAAACTCATATAATCACCTAATACACATTATTCTAAAAAAGAAAAATTATGCAGTAGATATAAATATTTTAAGGTCTAGTAAAAAAAAATTACAATATGTAGTGTTACAATTGATGTGAAACAAAAGAAGTAGAAAAAAAGTGATTCAAGTAGTATAATTGAATTGTTCAAAA
>CALWZX010000081.1 GCA_944386125.1 uncultured Clostridia bacterium
TTGGACTGTAGCCAAGCGGTAAGGCACCAGACTTTGACTCTGGCATGCGCTAGTTCGAATCTAGCCAGTCCAACCAACGAAAAAAATCGCTGTAAATAGCTTGTATCCGAAGATACAGGCTATTTTATTTTTCATTAATACATTTTTGTTATAATCAATGAAATTACTCTGTCTGGTAGTTGCAATTTTTTTGGGGTATGATATAATATAAAATATGATAAGATCCACTGTTTTCAATGACAGTAGATAGAATATAATTAAAGGGAGAATAAGAGTATGATAGTATCAAAGATTTATGTGACGAAAGAGGATAACTTAACAGCAGTTGTTTTAGAAGATGGTAAATACACCAATTTTGTTTATGACCCTGAACTCGTAGCTTTGGATTCAGAAGGTTTATTAGAAGAGGCTAAATTAGGATTTCCAAGTGCTTTGCCTTATGAAGAGACTATTTCTGAAGGAGATTCAATAGAAGATATGGCAAAACTTCAAGAGGAAGAAAGTACATTAATTGCAGAAGTAGGAGAAAATATAGTTATTTATCCTCAACGTATGAGTCAAAATACTCAAGAACTTTTTGAAATTGAATTAGGAGAAGAACTTTGGAATCAAATATTACAAAATGTAAATGGAGACAAAGGGGTTCAACTCAATCTTTAATCGATGTAAAGTAGTTTGACAGATGCTTTTTATTTGGTAATGAAAACTCCATGTTTAACACATTTATTATAATCTTTCCTGATCTTGCAATTGAAATTATCTCAACCAAGAAAGAGACTCTATTATAAGAGTCTCTTTCTTGGTGTAATAAGGACTAGCAGCATCCGCCACATCCACCGCAGTTGTTGTTACCACCACAACAACAGCATAAGAATATTAATATAAGGATAATCCAAATGCAGTTGTCACCGCCAAAACCGAATCCACCGCATCCGCAATTTCTATTCTCTGGCATAAAATTCCCCCCTCTCAAAGTATACTTTGTGCCTCATGTTGATGAATTGTTAAGTATTCACATTAGCAACATGTAGGATTGCATCCACATCCTGATCCTGTGTTACAACATCCGTTGTTGCCACAGCTACAGAAAAGTAGTAAGAATAGGATTATGAACCAAAGAATTTCGCTGTTATTAGAGCAACATCCCATAGAAAAAACCTCCTATACATTTCATTTTCCTTATCGTTGGTTATGGTATATAGTATTCTTAAGAAAAAAAAGTGTTACATTCTCAAAAAAAATTCAAAAAAACGGTGCAAAATAAAACTTTTAATGATATAATTCTAAAAAATAAAAGCACGAAGGAAGGAAATAATAAATGGGAAATATAGTATTATTAGATGATTTAACAATTAATAAAATAGCAGCAGGAGAAGTAATTGAAAGACCTGCTTCTGTCATTAAAGAATTAGTAGAAAATTCTATTGATGCAGGAGCTACTAATATAACTGTAGAAATTCGTAATGGGGGAATATCTTATATAAGAGTTACAGATAACGGAAAAGGTTTTGAGCCAGATGACATGGAGATAGCATTTGAAAGGCATGCAACAAGTAAAATAAGAAGTGCAGATGATTTACATACAGTTACTTCAATGGGATTTAGAGGTGAGGCTTTAGCAAGTATAGCAGCAATTGCAAAAGTTACTTTAAAATCTAAAACTATGCAAAATGATACAGGATATAGCATTGTAATAGAAGGAGGAGATGTTTTAGAAAAAACAGAAACCGGTTGCCCAAATGGAAGTAGTATTACAATCGAAAATTTATTTTACAATACGCCAGTAAGATATAAATTCTTAAAAAAAGATTTCACAGAAGCAGGATATATAGAAGATGTAATTACTAGAATTGCTTTAGTCAATCCACAAATTGCGATTTGTTTAATTAATACAGGAAAAACAGTAATTCAGACTTCAGGTAAAGGAGATTTAAAAAGCGTAGTATATAATATTTATGGAAAAGATATAGCAGAAAATATATTAGAAGTAGAATATCCATATGAAGATATAGTAGTAAAAGGAGTTATAGGAAAACCTGTAATTGCCCGTTCTAATAGAAGTAATCAATTATTTTTTGTTAATAAAAGATATATAAGAGATAAAGTATTAACAGGAGCTGCAGAACAAGCATTTAAAGGATTACTTACTATAGGAAAATTTGGTTTTTTAATTTTAAATTTACAAATGAATCCAGAACAAGTAGATGTAAATGTACATCCAGCCAAATTAGAAGTAAGATTCCAAGAAGAAAATAAAGTTTTTAAGGCAGTATATCATGCAATACATGATACTCTACTAAAAACAGATTTAGTTAGTGACAAAATGAAAGAAAAAGATTCAACAAAAATTTTTAATGAAGAAGAAGTAAAAGCTTTGGAACAAAAACAAGAACAAGAAGCGATACAAAATAAAGGACTTTTTCAAAGATTTATGAAAAAAGAAGAGGAAATTCATAATCCTAATTTAGTAGAAGATCTTTTTAATAGTAGAAATACTACGAAAATAGAGACTATTCACAATGAAATTGATAGTCAATTTAATTCCATTATGAAAAAAATGCAAGAAATGAAAGAAGGAATTAATAAAGATAAACAAAGTTTAGGGATGATAACTGTTGGAAATATAGAAATGAAACCAAATGGGGACAAAATAGAACTTACCAAAACACAAGAGGCACAAGAAGAAGTAAAAGAGGATATTAAACAGAATAATCAAGAAGAAAACAAGGAACAAATAGAAAAACAGGAAGAAAAAGTAGAACAAAAAGATAATCAAGAAGAAAACAAAGAACAAGATAAAGTACAAGAAGACGTAAAACAAGAAGAAAGCATATTAGAACCAATACAAAAAGAAAATATACCAGAACAATCAACACGAGAAATACCAGAAGAACCAGAAAAAACACCAGACCAAAAATTAGCTGAAGAACTATCTAAAAAGGGAGATAGCATTTCTTATGCAGAGTTTAATCAGATGTATCACAAAATTTTTGGAGCTGCTCAAAACGAAAGTAAAAAACAAGAAACTATTGTAAAGGAAGAAAAACAAGAATATCAATTAAATGATGTAGTAAAAGAAACAAATACAGAAAATATTTCTCTTTTTGAAAAAACAGAAGAACAAAAGAAACCTGTTTATAAATTAATAGGAGTTGCTTTTTTAACATATATCATTATAGAAATGGGAAATGAAATATATATGATAGATCAACATGCAGCTCATGAAAGAATTCTTTATGAAAAAGTAAAGAAAAATTATTATAATCAAGTAGGACAACAATCACAATTAATGTTATTACCAGATATTATTACATTATCTCATAAGGAAATGGGAGTTATGAAAGATAACATGGATATGTTCAAAAAAGCAGGTTTTGAACTAGAAGAGTTTGGAGAAAATACCATAAAATTAACAGGTGTACCAAGTATTTGTTTAGATATGAATACAAAAGAATTATTTTTAGAGACTTTAGATGAAATCAATACAGTAGCAAGAACAGCAAAACAAGAAATAGAAGATAGATTTATTGCTACAATTGCATGTAAAGCAGCAGTTAAAGCAAATATGGCACTAACTAAAGAGGAAATTGATAATTTAATAGTAGAATTATTAAAGCTACCTAATCCGTTTACTTGTCCACATGGTAGACCAACTGCAATAAAAATGACAAAAGGAGATTTAGAAAGAAAATTTTCAAGGAGATAAAAATATGGATATATTTATTTTAATAGGAATTTTATTAGTGAATGTTATAGCAATTTTAATTGTATATCATTTTATAAAGCAATTAAATAATAAGCAAAAAGTAATTATTATAGCTATAGGTATAGCAATCAACTATATATTAGTTATGGTAGTATATGCACTTAGTAGTATTGGAATGGATAAGCAAATAGCCGATACAGCAAACAGCTTTATTACATTTATTTTTGTACCAATTAATACAATTATTAATGTACCATTTTTAGCAAGTTCATATTGTAGATATTTGCAAAAAAAATTAACAAAAGAAAAAATGAGAAATAGAATAATTATAGTATTAGTTGTAACATTAGTGGTTATGGTATTAGAATACTTTTATTTTCAAAGTATTCAAGCTAGTGTTGCAGCAATGCTAGAAAAATAAAGGAGTTGTAATGAAAAAGCCAATAGTGATAGTTATTGCTGGACCAACTGCTTCAGGAAAAACGTCTCTTTCTATAGAAATAGCAAAAAAAATAGGAGGAGAAATTATATCTGCAGATTCTATGCAAATTTACCAAGATATGAATATAGGAACAGCAAAAATTACAGAAGAAGAAATGCAAGGAATACCTCATTATATGATAAGTTGTGTAAAACCTAACGAAAGATTTAGTGTAGCAGATTTTCAAAGAGAGGTTATGCAAATAATAGATGATATAATACAAAGAGGAAAAAATCCTATTGTAGTAGGGGGAACAGGGTTATACATAGATTCATTAATTTATGAAACAGAATTTCATGAAGAAGAAACGAACATGGATTATCGAAGATTCTTGGAAGAAAGAGTAGAAAAAGAAGGGCTAGAAATTCTAGCAAAAGAAGCAGAAGCCATAGATAGTGAAGCTATGAAAAAAATTAGTCATAATGATAAAAAGAGAATTTTAAGAATATTAGAGATATATAAACAAACAGGAAAGACCAAAACGGAGTTAGATATAGAATCTAGAAAAAAAGAAAAGAAATATCGATATATTGTATTTGCAATAGATTTACAAAGAGATATGTTATATAAACGTATTAATGATAGAGTAGATATTATGTTGCAACAAGGATTAATTCAAGAGGTAGAATCATTAAGGAAAAAATATCATACTTTCCCTACAGCTATGCAAGGATTAGGCTATAAAGAGGTTGTACAATACTTAAACAAAGAAATAACTCAAGAAGAAATGAGTGAAAAAATAAAGCAGGAAACGAGAAGATATGCCAAAAGACAATTAACATGGTTCAGGAAAAATAAAGAAATAATTTGGCTAGATGGGTTGCGTAAGCAACAAGATAATGTTAATATAATATGTGAAAAAATCAAAGAAGAAGGAATGATGGATAGAGGTGGAGAACAATAAGAAACCAAAAAATATAACTAAATACATCTTGGTAAGTATTATTGTCATTGCCATTATAGCATTTGCTATCTATATGATTACGAATTTATTACAAAAACCAGCAGATAAAGTAGTAATAGAAAAGGGAACTGTTTCAGAAGAGGAGTCTACACAAGGATATGTTATTCGTGATGAAGAGGTAATAACAGGACAAAATTATAAAAATGGAATGTTACAAATTAAAACAGAAGGAGAGCGTGTTGCCAAAGGAGATCCGATTTTTCGTTACTATACCAATAATGAGCAAGAATTATTAAAGCAAATTCAGGAATTAGATGTACAAATACAAGAAGCTATGGAAAACGAGAATACACAAATTTTTAATACAGATATAAAATTAATAGAAGAGCAAATAGCAGAACAATTAAATAATTTACATGGGCTAAATAACTTACAAAAAATAAAAGAATATAAAAAAGAAATAGATAATCTTATTACTAAAAAAGCAAAAATTGCAGGAGATTTAAGTCCAGCAGGTTCTTATTTAAGATCTTTGGTAGAACAAAGAAGTAACTTAGAAAATCAGTTGAATACGGGTTCTGAATATGTGAATGCTCCAAGGGCAGGGGTAGTTTCTTATCGTGTAGATGGATTAGAAGCGGTATTAACACCAGATAGTTTTTCTAGTTTAAATTCAGATTTTTTAGAAGGTTTAAATTTAAAAACAGGAGAACTAGTTACTACAAGTGCCGAAAGTGGAAAAATAGTGAATAATTTTCAATGTTATATAGCATGTGTTTTATCTTCAGAAGAGGCTAAAAATGCAGTAGTGGGAGAAAAAGTTACTTTAAGATTATCTAATCAAACAGAGGTAGAAGCAGAAATAGAATATACCTATCATGAAACCCCAGAAAAAATAATTATTGTATTTCAAATTAATAATGCCATAGAAGAATTAATTAATTATAGAAAAATTTCTTTAGATGTTATTTGGTGGCAAGCAACCGGATGGAAAGTGCCAAATAGTGCTATTCAATATAAGGCAGAAGATTTAGCATATGTAGTAAGAAAAAGAAGCGGATATTCTGATAATGTATATGTAAAAATATTAAAACAAAATGGAAATTATTCGATTATTGATAATTATACATATTCAGAATTATCTGAAAAGTTAGAAGAATTAAATATAGAAGAAAATATTGAAACTAGACCAACACTATCACTATATGATGAAGTATTAATTTAA
>CALWZX010000082.1 GCA_944386125.1 uncultured Clostridia bacterium
AGCTCAGCTGGTAGAGCAACTGACTTGTAATCAGTAGGTCATCCGTTCAATTCGGATAAGTGGCTCCATAATAAAAGGTCAATAGTTTTGAGATAACTCTTAATTATTGACTTTTTTCTATTTTTGAAGAAAAGAGTGATAAATATGAAAGTAGCAATTGTTACAGGAGCAGCAAAAGGAATAGGAAGAGCAATAACGATAATGCTAGCTAAAAAAGGAATTAAAGTAGTCGCTAATTATAAAAATTCTCAAAAGCAGGCAGTAGAATTACAAGAGCAATTAAAAAAGGATGGAATTGATATAGATATATTCAAAGCAGATGTATCTCATAGAGAAGAAGTTAAAAAATTAATAGAGTATACAATAAAAAAATATAATAAAATAGATATTGTTATTAATAATGCAGGAATATCACAATATCAATTGTTCACAGAAATTACAGATGAAGATTGGGAAAAGATGATGGCTAATAATGTAAATTCAGTATTTTATATGAGTCAAGAAACTGTAAAATATATGTTACAGGAGCATCAAGGTTGTATTATCAATATTTCTTCTATTTGGGGAATAACAGGAGGATCTTGTGAAGTTGCTTATTCAGCAGCAAAATCAGCTATAGACGGAATGACAAAAGCCTTAGCAAAAGAGCTAGGACCATCAGGAATAAGAGTTAATTCTGTAGCGCCAGGAATGATTATGACAGATATGAATCAAGGATTTAGCAAAGAAGAATTAGAAGAAATAAAAAATAATATTCCTTTAGAAAAAATAGGAAGACCAGAAGATGTAGCGAAGTGTATAGAATGGCTTATTGAAGATGAATATACAACAGGTCAAATTATTTCTCCTAATGGAGGATGGGTAATATAAAAAAACACTAAAATATTTTAGTGTTTTTTTAGTAATAAGGAAAATATAATTGTTTTATTCTTCTACTTTTCTTTTATAATTTCCTGAAACAATTTTAGGAATATAATGTATAATTTTATATATAGCAAGTCTAATTTTTTTACTCCAAATATAAGATTTTCTTAAACCTTTATGAACTATCATTTCTGGTTGAGAGGTAGTAATTAAAGCATATTCTTCCTTATTTTCTTCTATAGAATTCTGTTTTCTTTCTACTTTTTCTACAGGAAAACTAAAATTTTGTCCAAAATTATTATCCCATATGCCTGTATTATTATGAAAACAAAAATTAAAAGAATCGGTATCAGGAATATCTACTTCACATTGAAAACCAAGTTCGGTTTTATTCATAGGAATATCATTTACTTGCTCCCAATTTTCACCAAATCCATAATGGAAATATACTTCTTCAGAACCGTTTTGAAACAAATATCCTGCATAAGAAATTTTAACAGTTGAATTACTAATTAATTTATCTGTATTAAAAAATATGTTTTTAACTAACTCCATTTTTATCTCTCCTCTAGCTTATCTTTTGTATTAACATTATATTATTAAAAAATACAATATTCAAGCATTTTTTTAAAAAATTTCTAATATTTTGTAGAAAAATTATCCATTAACAATTCTACCAATAATGTAAAATTCAGTATCTTCATTAATATCAATATCTTCATAAGATTTATTATCACTTCTTAATACCAATTTATCTCTTCGAATAATAAATCTACGAATTAAAATTTGACCATGATAAGAAAAAATACCAATATCTTTATTATTTAAGTTAGCATTTAGTTCAACAAATCCAATACCACCTTTTTTCAAATGTGGTTCCATAGCATCATCTTGGATACGTAAAGCAAAAGAGGTATTAGAAGCAGAAGATGGACAATCTACAAAATCCGTTATTTTTTCTACAACAGGAACTTTGTTATAAGAAATATGATTAATTAATTTATATCGTTCTTGATCTTCTGAAATCGTTCTATCATATGTATAAGCAATAGGTTGATAAGGAATATCTAAAGATTTACAGATATTTCTTAAAGTTTTATGACTAGGGTTTCTTTGCCCTTTTTCTATATGAGTGATATGACCTATATTTACACCAGTAGCTTTGGCAAGAGCTATTTTGGTAATATTTTTATCTTTTCTTGCTTTAGTAATTAAGCTTCCTAACATAAAATCGACCTCTTTCAACAATATTTTTAATCATTATATATAAAAAACTAATTTTTGTCTATAAGTGAATGTAAAAAAGTATAAAAAAATTACCTTGTAAAAAATAAGGAGATATGTTAATATGAAAGAAACAAAAGAAATATAGTTATAGTAGGTGATAAAATGAAAAAAAGGCAAAAAACTATTATAATTATTATGATAGTAGCAATAATATTAATCATAGTATCAATCATTTTTGCGATGTTCAATTTTGGTAGTGATAAAATTATTTCAAGAGTTCAAATTAATGGCATGGATGTAGGGGGATTGACACAAGAAGAAGCAACAAAAAAAATACAAGAATGGATAGAACAAGAAAAAAATAATACGATAGAATTGCGTTATCAAGACTTCTCAGATAATATATCTGTAGCAGAATTGAACTTTTCATCAGATATACAAGAAAAATTATTAGAAGCTTGCAAGATAGGAAAAACGGGAAATATTTTGCAAGATAATTATCAAATTTTATTTACTTATCTATTTGGTAAAAATATAGAAATACGGAATACAAATAGATGATGAAAAATTGAATAAAATTGTACAAGAAATTGAAGGAAAATTACCAAATGCAAAAGTAGAAAATAGTTATTATATAGAAGGAAATCAATTAATTATAAAAAAAGGAAAGACTGGTTTAGTAGTAAATCAAGAAAAATTAAAAGAGGAAATAATTCAAGTTATAAAATCTACAGGAGAAAGTGTAATAAATATTCCTTGTGAACAAAAGATGGTAGAAAGTATTAATATAGAAAAAATTCATAATGAGATATATAAAGAGCCAGAAAATGCATATATAGAGGAAACAGATGAGATGCAAGTACATCCAGAAGTCAATGGAGTAGATTTTGCCATTTCTATAGAAGAGGCAGAACAATTATTACAAGAAGAAAAAGATGAGTATGCTATTCCTTTAAAAATTACAGAGCCAGAAGTTACATTAATGGAATTAGGAAAGGAAGCATTTCCAGAGCAATTGGCAAAATTTTCAACAAGATATGATGCCAGCAATAAAAATAGAAGTAATAATTTAGAATTATCTTCTGAAAAAATAGATGGAACAATTGTATTACCAGGAGAAGTTTTTTCTTATAACCAAATTGTAGGAGAAAGAACAATAGCAGCTGGATATAAAGAAGCAGCTGTGTATGAAAATGGAAAAGTGGTTGATGGAATAGGAGGAGGAATCTGCCAATTATCTTCTACACTATATAATGCAGTATTATATGCTAATTTGGAAATTGTAAGTAGAAGTAACCATAGATTCTTAACATCTTATGTAGATGCAGGAAGAGACGCCACGGTATCGTGGGGAACGATAGATTTTAAATTTAAAAACTCAAGAAAATATCCTATAAAAGTAACATCAAAAGTAAGTAATGGAATTGTAACTGTAGAAATTTACGGAATACAAGAGCCAGATGAATATGATGTAGAATTAAAAAGCGAAGTTTTAGAAGAAATTCCTTATCAGGTTAATTACATAGAAGATGATACTTTAGAAAAGGGTGTTGAACAAATTGAGCAAATGGGAACAAATGGAGCAAAAAGTGTTACTTATAAAATTTTAAAGAAGGATGGAATTGAAGTATCTAGAGAGGAAATTTCAAGAGACACCTATAGTGCATTAGATAGAATCATAAGAAAGGGAACAAAAGAACCTTAAACCTTTAAGGTTCTTTTGGGAATATTTTAGATAAAGGGATTTTACGTAAAACTATTGACAGAACTAAGAAAAGATACTATAATAAGTAAGTGAATTTCATAAATATATGCGCCATTAGCTCAGTTGGTAGAGCAGGTGACTCTTAATCGTTTGACTCCCCAGTTCGAATCTGGGATGGCGCAGCGATAGTTTGAAGTCTTGAAATTTAAGCTTTTAAGACTTCACCAGGACATTCTAAAAATAAATATTTTGAATATATATTCCCCATTAGTTCCCCAATTTTATTTGGGGATTAGGGAAAATATGCACCATTAGCTTAGTTGGTAAAGCAATCGACTCTTAATCGAAAGACCCCCAGTTCGAGTCTGGGATGGTGCACCATACGATTATTTTTAGAAATGTCCACCATTTTTTTATACATGATATTTTAAATAATATTTAGTTTAAAGCACTATTCAAAAAAGTGCTTTTTATTTTGTCATTTGAATTAATTTCAATACCAAAATTAGCAAAATCTTCAAAAGTTTGGTTTGCATAGTTATCTAATTCTGTAATATCTTCTATTTTTAATTTTTTTAATCCATTTCTTTCTTTTTCTTGTATTTTCATTAAAGCATCAATTTTCCTACTTTTTGAAATATGAACATAATATTTTTGTGTAGTTTCATATTCAGTATGTCCCATTAATTTTGCTAAAACTTCAGCCTCCATACCTAATTCTTTACAATGTGTTGCAAATGAATGTCTAAGTCCATATACAGTGAGATGTCCTAGTTCTTTGTGTCTGTTTAGAAATCTAGGCATATTTCTTGATAAAGTATCTGATACAAAAGGTTTATTATAATTGTTAAGAAAAAGATATTCATCTTCAGTCCATTTTCTATGTAATCTCTTAAATAATTGTTGTTGCCTAGTTTTATGTTTTAATAATGCTTTTTTTAGTATTGGATCTAAATATATATGTCTATAAGATTCAGGCGTTTTTAAAATATCATCTTTTCTTTCGTGCCCTATAACTTCCATATGTTCATTATAAATACAAAAATCTTTATATGCATTGCAAATGTATATATCATTATTTTCAAAATCGATTATATTCCATTTAAGACCACAAGCTTCCTCAGGTCTTGCACTGGTCAATAACATTGCTAAAAATAATAGTGATATATCTGAGTCTTCTTTTATAAGACAATTTAACCACTTTTCTCTGTTTTCTTCTTCAATAAAACCGATTTCATCTAATTGCTTTCTTTTTCTAGGTAATTTTATGTCAGCAGCAATATTGTGTTTAATATATTTATTTTTCCTTAGAAAAGAAAAAAATAACTTTGCAACTGTTAAAACATCTTTTCTTTGTGTTTTCCCGTTAATATTAGAAATCATTTCATTTATATTGTCTTCATCTAAATCCCTAATATTTCTATATTCCTTAAAAGATGATATTATATGTTTCTTTAAAATACCTATATAAGATTCAGCAGTTTTCATACTTAAATAATCATCTTCATCAGGTTCTTTTTTAGTACGATCAATTATATAATTAAACCATATGTAAGCACATTCAACAGGAGAATATACTTTTTCATTATTTGCAATATAATCGTTAGATAAAACAATTTTATTTGTCCTATTATTTGAAATTGTTGTTTCTTTTATTGATGGGACAACTTCTTTTACTGTTATTTTAGGGACTTCATTTGTATTTTCAAGAACATAGTAAACAATGTCAGGCTCTTCAATTCCTACTACTTTTACTCTTTTAGCAGTATAGTGGGATAAAATTATTTGCATTTTTTCCACTAATTTTGTTATAGCATCTTTTGGTGAAGAACTACTATAACATTCTGGTCGTGGATTTTTCTTTAATACACCTCCTAAATCTAATGTAGTTCTAGCTTGATAACCATTTTCTCTAGGAGAAACTTTAATTTTATATTGTTTTTCTTTTTTATCAGTTTTCTCCATTATTCTTTGTTGAAATATTATTTTTTCCATTATAAACTCCTCTCTATATGAGGTTTACCAATATTACAGTTTACAATAGAACATAAAATCTATGAACCATTATAAACCAATATTGGTGGAAAGACAATGTTGAACAAAAAATTATTTTTTGTAGCTGTATCCACCATATTGTCCGTAATTTTGGTCAAACCATTCTTGCAATTTATTTCCGTTTATAATAATTTTTCTTTTAAATCGAATTGCTGGAAAACCATCTACTTTTACTAATTTTAGCATTAAGTTTCTACCTATTCCTAACTTTTTTCTTGCTTCATCTACTGAAATTCCAAATTTTACTATCTCATCTAAATTATTCTGCATTTGAATCACATCCATCTTTAATTTTTTGTAATTTATTTCTAGCCCAACTTTGAGAATTAGCAATGTTTTGTATAATATTTCTAGGATACAATTTAAAACATTGTTTCATTTCCACACCAAGTGTCGCAGGATTAA
>CALWZX010000083.1 GCA_944386125.1 uncultured Clostridia bacterium
TACTCGCACTTTGCCGGCTTGTACTATCCGTTTGTGGGGCGTGGAGGCACTTTCTGGTATGGCTCACACGCGGGTAGGTTCTCTTTCTATCGTAATGTTGGCGATAGCACTTTCGATAGTGGCTTCCGTCCGGTGGTCGTGCCCGTGTCTTAGCACTTTGACATGCCTAAAAAACAAAAAAATTATGTAAACAAAACAGCTATTTGCCACAAGTTCTTGATAAAAGGACTGGTGGCAAAAAATTTAATCTAATAAGTTAACATAAAACAAAATATACACCTCTCATATAAAATAGAGAGGTGTATATTAATTTAAGAAGTCTATAATAATCACTTTTAAAATAGTTTCATCATACCTAAAACAATAAGCAAAACACCAGCGCAAATATTCCAAAATTTTTCAGGAAGGAAGATTTTTCTTTGGATAACCTTTGCTAAATATTTCCCAAAAAGTAAAAATAATATATTAAAAAAAGAAATAAAAATGGGAAACAAAAAGCTATTGATGTTCATACTACTAATTCCTAAGCTAACACTCATTGCATCCATAGAAAGAGTTAATCCTAAAAAACAAGCTTCTTTTTTATCAATGCTATTAGAATGGTCAAAATCAGAATCATCTGTTTTATGAAAGATAATCCACAATCCCATACTGATTAAAATAAGGCAACCTAGCAAATGAGAAAAAGAAGTAGGAAAAAAACTAGCCAATAAGTAACCTAAAAACGAAGAAATATAGGTAAGAACAAAAGATATAGCAAAAACAATCATAAGTGAGTAAGCACTTAATTTTGTATTTCGTATGCCATATGTAATACCAATACCTAAAGAATCTATACTAATAACACATGCCAATATAAGAGAATATAACAATTTTCTATCACCTCACAGTATCATATGAAAAATTTTACGAAAAGTTGACTTTTTTTGACATGTTGATAAAAAAGCATAAAAAAGTAATACAAGCATATACATAGTAAAAACAAAAACAAAGGAGAGATGGATATGTACATTTCATGGCATACAAAAAGTAAAGAAGAAGTAGAGAAAACTTTTCAAACAAATGAAAAAACAGGGTTATGTGAGGAAGAAGCACAAAAACGTTTACAGCAATATGGCAAAAATATTTTAGAAGAAAAAAAGAAGGAAAACATCGTTATACGTTTTTTAAAACAATTTCAAGATTTTATGATTATTATACTAATAATAGCTGCCATTATATCGGCAATTGTTGCTAAATGTGAAGGAACAGAAGATTACTTAGACTCCATTATCATTATAGCTATCGTAGTAGTAAATGCAATTATGGGATTAATTCAGGAAGCAAAAGCAGAAAAAGCTTTAGAAGCTCTAAAGAACATGACTGCACCGGTAGCTAAAGTAAAAAGAGAAGGAAAAATAATTACCATCAAAACAGAAGAAGTAGTACCAGGAGATATCATTCTATTAGAATCTGGAAACTATGTACCAGCAGACGCTCGTATTATACAGTGTTCTCACTTAAAAGTGGAAGAATCCAATTTAACAGGAGAAAATTTGCCGGTAGAAAAAACAAATCAAATCATTGAAGAAAATAATATTCCTATAGGGGACATGAAAAATATAGTACATGCTTCCACTACTATAGTTAATGGGCATGGAGAAGCAATTGTAACAGAAACAGGAATGAATACAAAAGTAGGAAAAATAGCAAAACAGATTACAGAAAATGAAGCTCCTCAAACACCAATTCAAAAAAAATTAGCAGAAGTGGGAAAAACTTTAGGAATAGGTTGTTTGCTTATATGTGCAGCAATATTTATAATAGGAATTTTCAAAAAAATCCCTATATTAGAAATGTTTATGACATCTGTAGGATTAGCTGTGGCTGCAATACCAGAAGGATTACCTGCTATTGTTACCATCATGCTTTCTATAGGAGTTACAAAAATGGCAAAAAAGAATAGTATCATTCGAAAATTGCCAGCTGTAGAAACTTTGGGAAGTAGTAATGTCATTTGCTCAGATAAAACAGGAACATTAACACAAAATAAAATGCAAGTAGTTAAAAACTATACAACAGGGCAAACTGATGAATATTTATTACAATTAGCATGTATGTGCACAGATTGTGAGATAATTGTGGAAAACGAAAAGAAAAAAGTACAAGGAGAACCAACAGAAATAGCTATAGTAGAAGCAGCACTAAGTCAAAATATACAAAAGAAACAATTATACAAAGCGATGCCAAGAATTAAAGATATTCCTTTTGATTCTAATAGAAAAATGATGACAACCATACATAAAATAGGTTCTCAATATATAGCTATCACTAAAGGAGCTCCAGATGTATTATTAGAAAAATGTCAATATTATGATAACGGAAAAGAAAACGTAAGATTAGACAGAGATAAGAAGGAACAAATTATACAAAATAATGAAATTATGGCAGAACATGCTTTAAGAGTTATTGCAGTAGCTTATCGAATCTTAAAAACAATACAACCAAACATAGAAGAAAACTTAACCTTTGTAGGATTAATAGGAATGATTGATCCTCCACGTGAAGGTGTAAAAGAAGCGGTAGCAAAGTGTAAAAAAGCAGGAATAAAAACAGTAATGATTACAGGAGATCAAATTAGTACAGCAAAAGCAATTGCTCAAGAATTAGGAATTTTGAGACCACAAGATTTGGCTATGACAGGAAAAGAATTAGATAGCATAGATGACCATACTCTAAAAAGAAATATTATGAAGTATAGTGTATTTGCAAGAGTTTCACCAGAGCATAAGGTAAGAATAGTAAAAGCTTTTCAAAATACAGGCGCAGTAGTAGCTATGACAGGAGATGGAGTAAATGATGCTCCTGCACTAAAAAATGCTGATATTGGTATTGCTATGGGAAAAAATGGAACAGATGTAGCTAAAAATGCAGCAGATATGATTTTAGCAGATGATAATTTTGTAACAATTGTAGAAGCAGTAAAACAAGGAAGAGGAATATTTGAAAATATAAGAAAAGCAATTCATTTTCTTATTGCTACGAATATTGGAGAAATTGTAACTATTTTTATGGGCTTAGTATTAGGGTTAAAAACGCCATTACTTGCCATTCAATTATTATGGATTAATTTAGTAACAGATTCTTTTCCTGCCATTGCTCTAGGGCTAGAGTCTGCAGAAGAAGAAAATATGAGAAAAAAGCCGAGAGATGCTAAAAAGAGTATTTTTTCAGATGGTTTATGGGGAAAAATATTAATGGAAGGATTTATGCTAGGTATGCTTACTTTATTTGCTTTTAGTTTGGGAAATTCACTATATGGTTTAGAAGTAGGAAGAACAATGGCTTTTTTATCTTTAGGCTTGTTGGAATTAGTACATAGCTTTAATATTCGAACAGAAGAAAGTATTTTCAAAAAGGGAGTATTAAAAAATAAATATTTAGTTGGAGCATTTATATTAGGTGCTGTATTGCAAATAGGAGTAGTACTAATCAAACCACTTGCAGAAAGCTTTAATTTGGTGCCTCTTAATACAATACAATGGTTATACACAATAGGAATTTCTCTATTACCAATTATTATTATGGAAATTCAAAAAAAGGTAAATCAAGCAAAATGGGGAGAAAAAGTTTATGTAAATAAGAACAAATTTACAAATGTCAATAGCTAAAAAATGAAGAAAAATAAAGGAAAATTAAGGAAAAACAAGCAAATTATAGAATTTTAAGAAAAATATTATGTTAAATTCAACAAAAAAAGTATATTTTTATCAGGTTTAGAATAAATTATTTGAAATTGTTTACAATATATAGTATAATTATACTGTTGCGGTAAACGCAAAAAAGGAGTGTGAAATTTATTTTTAACCTGAAATTAAAAAATTGTACGAAAGATATGATTAGGCTACTTGGTTTGTTACTCATTGCTTTTGCAATTGTAGTTACAATTATTTTAATCAAATTTAAGCCTGTATATCAAGTTACACTTGATGGTGTGCAGGTAGGTTATATACAAAATAAAGAAAATTTTGAAAAATTAATACAAGAGGAAATTGTAGAACAAGAAGGAGAAAATATTGCCTTCACAGATTTAACAAAAACACCAAGTTATGAATTTACATTAGCAGATATCGACCAGACAAACGAAAGTGAAATATTTAGCCAAATACAAGAATCTGCAGTAACCACTTATCGTTTATATGCAGTAGCTGTTAATAATGAACAAAAGGAAATTTTAAATTCTCAAGAAGAAGCACAAAACGCAGTAGAGAATTTAGAACAAGAATACGCAGATAAAATAGAAGGATTAAATATTACTGTTCAAGAAGTATTTACACAAGATATGAATACTCCAACAGTAGAAGTAGCATCTGTAGTTACTTCTTTAGAGAAGGAATTTGATGAGCAAATTGCTATTCAAGAAGAGATAAAAGCTTCCACATTTAATGGAATATACTTTAGTGTAAAACCAGTAACAGGAACCATTACATCAAGATTTGGTGCCAATGAAAGCATAAGAGACCATACACATAAAGGTATGGATATTGCAGCACCAGGAGGAACACCAATAAAAGCTTCAGCAGGAGGAGAAATAACTTACTCTGGATGGATGGGAGGGTATGGTAACTTAGTTATCATAGACCATGGAAATGGAGTTCAAACATATTATGGTCACTGTAGTAAATTATATGTAGATGTAGGAGAGCAAGTAACAGCAGGAGATACAATTGCAGCAGTAGGAACTACAGGAAATTCAACTGGTAACCATTTACACTTTGAAATAAGAAAAAACGGAACACAAGTTAATCCTCAAAAGTATGTATATAGATAAACATA
Organism: uncultured Clostridia bacterium; assembly: GCA_944386125.1. Taxonomy (GTDB): domain Bacteria; phylum Bacillota; class Clostridia; order TANB77; family CAG-508; genus UMGS1663. Next base: position 4,816 of record CALWZX010000083.1, read on the forward strand.
AAATCCAAGATATGAAAAATATCTTGGATTTTTAAAAAATGTATAGTGATGTTTTTAAAAAGTGTATAGTAAAACTCTTAAAAAATGTATATCAAAAAGCTTAAAAAATGTATAGTAAACATTGAAAACAGCAAGAATGTATGATACAATCTACCTAAAGGAGGGAGATGAAACATGTCCTTAAGAAAGAAAAATTATATAGATAGACTGATAGATAAAAAAATAGAAGAATATTTATCTATTTTTGGAGCAGTAAGTATAGAAGGACCAAAATGGTGCGGAAAAACATGGGCATCGTTAAATCATGCAAATAGTGTTGTTTTGCTAGATGAAGAAGAAGTAAGAGAAAAAGCAAAACTAAGTTTAGAACTAATATTAAATGATAAAAAGCCAGAATTAATTGATGAATGGAATTTAATACCCGAAATTTGGGATGCTGTAAGAAGAAAATGTGACGACACAATAGAAAAAGGAAATTATATTTTAACATGTTCTACCAAACTAACAGACGAACAACAAAAAGAAAAGATTCATCATTCAGGAGCAGGAAGAATAGGAAAAATACAAATGCATACCATGAGTTTATATGAATCAGGAGATTCTACGGGAAAAGTATCTATACAAGATATGTTTAATGATACTTTCCATAATGGTCTGAATGATAACGTAACGTTAGAAAAATTAGCAAATCTAATCATTCGTGGAGGATGGCCATCCAACATCAAAACACCGGAAGATAAAATAGGTATAATACCTAAAAGCTATATTGATGCTATACTTGAAAAAGACATTCATGACGATAAAAAAAGAGATAAAAGTAAAATGATGATGTTATTGAAAAGTTTAGCAAGAAATGAATCTACTATTTCTAATAAAAACACATTATTAAAAGATATAGAGCAATGTGCAAATGAAAAAGAATTGATTGAAAGTAGAATTACAATAGATGATTATTTAGATGTTTTAAACAGACTTCATATAACTGAGAACCAAAATGCTTATAGTGAAAACTATAGATCCCCAGAAAGAGTAGGAAAATCTGCAAAGAGACATTTTACAGATCCATCACTTGCTTGTGCATGTTTAGATTTAACAAAAGATAAATTGATTAACGATTTAAAGACCTTTGGTCTTATGTTTGAAGCCTTGGTAGAAAGAGACTTAAGAATATATATGGACTATCTAGGAGGAAAATTATATCATTTTAGAGATAATATTACTGGATTGGAAGTAGATTCTATATTAGAATTTGGTGATGGAGAATATGCAGCTGTTGAAATAAAACTAGGATATAATCAAGTAAAAGAAGCAAAAGAAAGTTTATTAAATTTATATAATAATATGAAAAAGAAACCTAGATTTATGTGTATTATAGTAGGTTTTACAGATATT
>CALWZX010000084.1 GCA_944386125.1 uncultured Clostridia bacterium
ACTTCTAATGCATTAGGGTTCGGATTTCGATGTGGTTTTTTAGGATTACTACACTTAGAGATAATAGAAGAAAGGCTAGACAGAGAGTTTGATTTAAGTTTAATTACAACTTCTCCATCAGTAATTTATAAAGTTTATAAAACTGATGGAACAATGAAAGAACTATATAATCCAGCGGATTTACCACCACCAAATGAAATCTCCTATATGGAAGAGCCTTTTGTAACAGCGCAAATTATGACACCAAAAGAATATGTGGGAAAAATTATGGAAATTTGCCAAAATAGAAGAGGCATATATATAGATATGAAATATTTAGATGAGCATCGAGTAACACTAATTTATGAATTACCATTAAATGAAATTATTTATGATTTTTTTGATAGTTTAAAATCTAAAACAAAAGGGTATGCTTCTTTTGAATATGAATTTAAAGAGTATAAACGTTCAGATTTAGTAAAATTAGATATTTTAGTAAACGGAGAAAATGTAGATGCTTTATCTTTTATTGTTCATAAAGATGTAAGCTATGAACGTGGAAGAAAAATGATAGAAAAGTTAAAAGAAAATATTCCAAGAAAATTATTTACTATTCCTATTCAAGCAGTAGTAGGAGGAAAAATTATAGCAAGAGAAACCATCTCGGCTATGAGAAAAGATGTGCTTGCTAAATGCTATGGAGGGGATATTACAAGAAAGAAGAAACTACTAGAAAAGCAAAAAAGAGGAAAAAAGAAAATGCGTGAAATAGGAAATGTAGAAATTCCTCAAGAAGCATTTTTATCCGTATTAAAATTAGATGACGAAAAGTAGGTGAAAATGTGAAAGAATATGATAATCAAGTAGAAGGTAGAAATGCAGTATTAGAGCTTTTAGAAAGTGATAAGGACATTAATAAAATTTATGTACAAAATGGGGAAATGCATGGCTCAATTCATAAAATTTTAGCTATAGCCAAAGAAAAAAAGGTTGTTGTGGTAAGAGTAGATAAAGCAAAGCTAAATGAAATGTCACAAACCAATAATCATCAAGGTGTTATAGCTATAGTACCTCCGTATGAATATTATGAGGTAGATGATCTTTTAGAAGAAGCAAAAAATAAAAAGGAAGATCCTTTTTTGCTTATTCTAGATGGAATAGAAGATGTTCATAATTTAGGTTCAATCATTAGAACAGCAGAAACTGCAGGAGTTCATGGAATAATTATCCCTAAAAGAAGAGCAGCATTAGTGAATAGTACAGTAAAAAAGACTTCTGCTGGAGCTGCAGAATATGTGAAAATTGCAAGAGTAAATAATATCAATGAAACAATCCGATATCTTAAAGAACAAGGTATTTGGATTTGTGGGACTGACATGGATACGCAAAACTATTATTATGAACAAGATTTAACAGGTCCGATTGCTATTGTTATAGGAAGTGAAGGTTCAGGAATGAGCAGACTTGTTAAAGATAATTGTGATTTTATTGTTAAAATTCCAATGAAAGGAAAAATTAGTTCACTAAATGCTTCTGTTTCAGCAGGAATTGTAATATATGAAGCCGTAAAACAAAAACAAATCAAAGGAGGAAAATAAAAATGTATTATGGTAAAAAGAAAAAAATAATCATTATCAGTATTGTGGTTGCACTAGTATTAATTATAGGAGGAGTATTCGCATTTTTATTTTTTGCAACAGATATATTTAAATCTAGTGAAACATTATTTTATCAATATCTTTTCGCATCAAGAGAGATAAACAATAATACACAGTTAGAAGAAATTCAAAAACTAAAACAGCAAAGCCCATATACAACTACAGGGGAAGTAACTTTTAGTTATGTAGGAACAGATGAAGCACAACAGGCAGTATATGATGAGATGAGTAATAATTTAAAAGTAACAGTTAACGGAAAACATGATGAAACACAAGGTTTAATGAATACTAATTTAAAACTTATGTATGGTACACAAGAATTATTTAACTTAGATGTAGCACAAAATGAAGATGTATATGGTGTAAAATCTGATGAAATTATTACCTCATATTTAGGAGTAAAAAATGAAAATTTAAGTGCTCTAGCACAAAGCTTAGGAATAACAGGAAATATACCAAATCAGATTCCTCAAATAGATGTAAAACAATTAATGGATATTAGTGATGAGGAAGTACAAAATATAGTAAACACATATCTTCCTGTATTACAAACCAGCATTTCAGGGGATAAGTTCTCCAAAGAAACAAATATGCCAATTATGATAAATGGGAATGAGCATACGGCTAATGCATATAGATTACAATTGACAAAAGATGAAGTAGTGAATGTTATAACAAATATTTTAAATACATTGTCACAAGATAGTGTAACACTAAATTTAATTGCAACAAAAGCAAAGATTTTAAATTTAGGAGAACAATATACACAAGTGAATCAATTATCTAAGATGATTACAGATGCAATACCAAACTTATCAGAAACATTGCAAGCATACCAAGATGGATTAAGTATTGTTATCTATGAAGAGAATAAACAAGTAATAGGAATTGATTATATTATTCAAAATCAAATCAAGCTAAGTGCAGTATTTCAAAATACAGAAACATTAGACGAGTTACAAATTAATTTAGAAAATCTATCAGCAAGTACAGATACAGCAAATCAATCTATGGAAATGTTATATACAGCAACAAAAACATCTACTAATACAACATTAAATTTTACTATCAATGTGGACGGAGTAGAGAGAATTGCTATCAATCAAATAACTGATGGAGCAGCATCTTTAAATAATGTAACTAATACTTACAATATTACAGTTACTGGTGAAAACGATGATATTACAGCAATTTCATATAGTGAACAAATGCAGTTTGTAAATGAATTAGAGGATGTGTTGGAATTAGACAATACCAATTGTGCAGTTTTAAATAATTATTCAACAGAACAACTTCAAGCACTTATTCCAGCAGTAATGTTGAGAACTGTTGAAGTATATACACAAAAAATGCAATATATTCAAAATACAATTAATAATACGGTAACTAATGAAGGACAATCAAATAATATGGTACCAGATATTACTAATGGAAATAATACAAGTAATGAACAAGCACCAATTAGCTAAATTATATAAAAAACAAAAAAACTCTTGACGAATTGATTTATGCAGAGTATAATAAAAAATGTAAAGTAAGTAAACATAAATAAGGAAGAGTAAAATAAAGGTTACTTAAAGAGAGGATTAGTGTTACGCTGCAAGCTAATCTAAGTGTACTTATTTGAAAACTACCTTATTGTTTCTAGAAGAAATTCTAGCGTAGTATTTGCGTTAAAAATATAAATTAAGTGAAATTAAGGATGGAACCGTGTAAATAAAGCACTCCTACAAATATTTTTGTAGGGGTGTATTTTTTCATCCAAAAAGGAGGTTTTAAAATGATAAAAGTTACATTAAAAGATGAATCTATTTTAGAGGTAGAAAAAGGAAAAACTATCTTGGAGATAGCAAAACAAATAAGTGAAGGGCTAGCTAGAAATGCAATGGCTGGAAAAGTAGATAATCAAGTAGAAGACTTGCGTTATCCTATAGAAAAGGACTGTAAACTAGAAATATTAACTTTTCAAGATTTAGATGGTAAAAAAGCTTATTGGCATACAACATCACATATTATGGCTCAAGCAATTAAAAGACTATATCCACAAGTAAAATTAACAATAGGTCCTGCAATAGATAATGGATTTTATTATGATTTTGATACAGAAAGTAATTTTTCAGAAACAGACTTTGAAAAAATAGAAACAGAAATGAAAAAAATCATAAAAGAAGACTTACCAATTGAAAGATTCACATTGCCAAGAAAAGAAGCAATACAATTTATGAAAGAAAAAAATGAACCTTATAAAGTTGAATTAATAGAAGAATTACCAGAAGGGGAAATAATTTCATTCTATCAACAAGGTGAATTTGTAGACTTATGTGCAGGTCCTCATCTAATGAGTACTGGAAAAGTGAAAGCCGTAAAATTACTTTCTACTTCAGGTGCATATTGGAGAGGTGATGAACATAATAAAATGCTACAAAGAATTTATGGTATATCATATCCAAAAGCTTCAGAATTAGAAGAATATTTAACTATGCTAGAAGAAGCAAAGAAAAGAGATCATAAAAAATTAGGTAAAGAATTAGATTTATTTATGATGTCAAAAGAAGGACCAGGATTTCCATTTTTCTTGCCAAAAGGAATGGTGCTAAGAAATACTTTAGAAGACTTTTGGAGAAAACTTCATAGAGAAAATGGATACCAAGAAATTAAAACGCCAATGATACTTAATGAAGAATTATGGCATCGTTCTGGACACTGGGATCACTATAAAGAAAATATGTACACTACTAAAATTGACGAGGTAGATTATGGAATCAAACCAATGAACTGTCCAGGGGGAATGATTGTATATAAAAGTAAGATGCATTCTTATCGTGATTTACCAATTAGAATGGGAGAATTAGGATTAGTTCATAGACATGAAAAATCAGGGGAATTAAATGGTTTATTCAGAGTAAGATGCTTTACACAAGATGATGCACATATCTTTTGTTTACCAGAACAAATTGAATCAGAAATTGCTAGAATTATTCAATTAATTGATAAAGTATATTCAATATTTGGATTAACATATGCAGTAGAGTTATCTACTAGACCAGAAAATTCTATGGGATCAGATGAACAATGGAATATGGCAGAAGATGCTCTTAAAAAAGTATTAAAAGATTTAAATATTCCTTATGAGTTAAATGAGGGAGATGGAGCATTCTATGGACCAAAGATTGATTTTCATATACGTGATTCACTAGGAAGAAGTTGGCAATGTGGAACAATTCAATTAGACTTCCAAATGCCAGAGAGATTTGATTTAACATATATTGGAGAAGATGGGGAAAAACATAGACCTGTTATGCTTCATAGAGTAATTTTTGGGGCTATAGAAAGATTTATAGGAATTTTAATTGAAAATTTTGCAGGAGCATTTCCAACATGGCTTGCACCAGTTCAAGTAAAAATATTACCTATTACAGATAGAAATTTAGACTATGCTAGGGAAATTAGTAAGCTAATGGAAAGTAAAGGAATTAGAACAGAAGTAGATGAAAGGCAAGAAAAAATTGGATATAAAATTCGTGAAGCTCAGATGGAAAAAGTACCATATATGCTTGTTGTAGGAGATAAAGAGATGGAAGCAAAAGCAGTAGGAGTAAGAGAACGTAAAAATGGAGATATAGGTCAAATGCCATTACAAGATTTTATAGCAAAGATTCAAGAAGAAATAGATTCATTTGCTTTATAAAAAATAAGACTAGGAGATTGATTTTTCCTAGTCTTAAAATTTCTTATATATTATAAAGATTTAACTCATAATTTCATTGATAATATTTTCTAAATTATAATATTCTTTTCTTTGAACATGTAATAGTTTTATATTATTTTTAAATATCTTATCTAATAGTATATCTCTTTCCTTTCGATCACTATGATTATGTGTTTCATCATCTAACTCGATACAACAAGCTATATTATTGTTACGTTCATCAAATAAAACAAAATCAATACTTTTTCTAGATATTTTATCAAATAATTCATTTTTTTGCCTTTCATTATTGACATCTATTATTCGATTTAATGCTACTTGTACAAATATAGTTAAATTAATGTTGTACCTTTCTCTTATTTCTAGAATTACCTTTATTAAGAATTTATAAAATAGTAATTCGCTTTTTGTCATAAAATTTTCATGTGTTTTATAATTAGGAATTATGGTATATTCTAAATTACCATTTTCATCTTTTACTTCTATTTGTTTTATTTTTCTTTTCTCTTCCATTTTTCCTCCTAAAATAGTTTATATTTTTTCTCTATTGGAAGTATACTATATCATGAAAGGTATGTCAATTTTTTACGATACTAAAAAGCATATATAGTTGTATAATAAAAAAAGCCCATAAATAGGCTTTTTTTACTTGGTGCCTCGAAGTGGAATCGAACCACTGACACAGGGATTTTCAGTCCCTTGCTCTACCGACTGAGCTATCGAGGCATAAAAATATAAAAAAATGGCGACCTGGAACGGGCTCGAACCGTCGACCTCTAGCGTGACAGGCTAGCGTTCTAACCAACTGAAC
>CALWZX010000085.1 GCA_944386125.1 uncultured Clostridia bacterium
CTAGACTTAGGATCTAGTGGGAGACCGTGGGGGTTCAAGTCCTCTCATCCGCACCAATAACGTTTCTGTTCGAACTAATTGAACAGATAGATACAAATATCAATCAGAAAATAAAATCTGGTTGATTTTTTTTTAAATAAAAAATTTTACTACTTTACAGAGCCTATGAGTTATGATAGTACGTCATAACTCATAGGAATAGGACTTATGAAAAGTCAAAATTCTATACTATTAAGAAAGTCCAAAGAAGGTGGTTTTAATGACTAAGTATAAATGAATTTCAAAAGTATAGAGCTATAGAAGTATAATATTTTAGGAGTTCTTTTGAATTTTTATTTTTAAGTTACTAATATAATTAATTCTAATAATCTACATAATAATTTTTTATTTTATCTATTGTACCATTTGCTGAAATTCTTTCCCATTCTTCCTTATATATTTTTTTTGCATATTCTTTATTTAAGTAATCTTTTTCAAAATTATCTCTTTGTTCGATTAAAATTGGATTGTTTGTCCATAGATTAAAATGACCAAAACCTTCTATTCTTTTTGTCATATAGGAATAACATCTTTCGAAATGTTCATCAAAAGTAGTTAAATCAGGATAATTTTTTATAGAAGTAGCTAGTTGTCTTTTAGCTAATATTTTAATATCAAAATCTCGGTCTGAATCTGAAAGAATTTTTCCATACATATTTCTTGGAGGATCTTTTCTAGAACCTCTATGGTCTTCAATTGCTTCTTTCATTTCTTCAATTTCAACATCAGAAAAATATTTTTTCATTTGTTGATCTTGTATAAAAATTTTTCCAGATTCTTTTTCATGGTTATTTCTATTAACACAAAGTCCAACATCATGGTAGGCAGCAATTGTGTATGCTTTATTTGAATCTAAATGGTAATAAGCTGCTAACATTAAACAGTTATTGATTACATTATTAATATGCAGCATTCCATGTGAATAATATCTATCATATATAGGGAATATATTGTTTTCTATATATTGTTTCAATTCTTGATTCATATAACAATCTCCTTACAATACTTTTTTAGTATTCTAACATATTTTATAGACTACTACAAGAATATATGTTAAGATAATAAAAACACGGAAGAAAGTATATGGAAGAAAGAGCGGTAAAGTCATTTACAATGTGGAGATATTTTACATAAAAAATATATGATTATAGCATAAAAGAGTAGAATCATTTTTTCATAAAAAGGATATTTTTCTCCCTCATAAGAGGAAAATTTTTCTATAATTAGAGAAAAGCATATTGCTATTTTTGTAATTTTGATATTTAATATAAGTATGAAATAAAAGGAGGCATATTGTGAAAAAAATAGTAAGTATTTTTCTAATTATCATTTTATTAATCATAGTGTATATACCAATTATTACAGCAAAAGAAGAGGAAACATTAAAAATTGTATTAGATCCACGGTCATGGTGGTTCTATGTCTGGAGCAGTAAATAATCAGTATGGAATTGTTGAAAGAGATATTACTTTAAAAGTAGCAAGGTATTTAAGAGATTTTTTAAATCAGTATGATGGAGTAGAAGTAATTATGACACATGATGGAAATTTGCCATCTAATTATGAACTAGAGATATCAGAAAGAGGTATGATTGCTAGAAGGAATCAAGCGGATTTATTAGTAAGCTTACATTTTAACGCAACAGAAACAGATTCTTTAAATGGAGCAGAAGTTTATGTAACAGCGAATAAGTTATTGCCAAAGTATAATCAAGAATCCACTGAATTAGGAAATAAAATTTTAAATAATTTATCAAAATTAGGTATTGCTAATAGAGGGGTAAAAACAAGACTATGTAACGATACCGATCCAAAATGGGAATATTCTGATGGAAGTAAAGCAGATTATTATGGAGTTATTCGTTATGCCATGAAAGGTGACGGAGAAGATAGGGGTGCAAATTTGGCAAATGGAGAAGGAATACCTGGAATTTTGATAGAACATTGTTTTATACGAGGAACAGATGTAAAATACATTAATTCAGATGCGGCATTATACCAATTAGCTTTAGCTGATGGACAAGCAATTGTAGAACATTATGGGTTAACTTTAAAAACGGAAAGGGTACAAAGTATTTCCTTAGATAGTAGTTATATAGAAATGTTAACAAATGAGTCAAAAAAAGTAAATGCCAATATACAACCAAATACTGCTAAAAATAAAAACATAAAATGGACAAGTAGTAATGAAAAAGTAGCAACTGTTTCAAATGATGGAACAATTAAAGCAATGGGAGAAGGAAGGGCAACAATTACAGCTACAACTGAAGATAAAGGATTACAAGCAAAAGTAGAGATAAATGTTACACAGTCTATTTTGCAAATAGAGAATGGAAAAGAGTGGAACATGATTGCAGGAACAACAACGAAGCTTTTAACAGAAATAAATCCAATTACCTATGATAGGAAAAATATAGAATGGTCTAGTTCTAATGAAGAGGTAGCAACGGTAAAAGATGGTATTGTTACAGCTAAAAAAGAAGGAGAGGCAACTATTACTGCCAAAATGAAGCAATATAATATCCAAGATGAAATTAAAATACATATTCATGGTAATAATGAAAAAATAGAGATAGATTCGTATCAAGAAGAACAAGGAATCATAACAAAAATAGCAGAAAAAATAAGTCAATCAGAATTCAAAAAGCATTTTAAATTACCACAAGGAATGACAATACAAGTAGAACAAGAAACAATAGGAAGCGGAACGAAAGTACAGATAGTGGATAATAAAGGTCAAGTCATTCAAGAATATATATGCTTATTATATGGAGATGTTAATGGAGATAGTAAAATAACAGCAGTAGACTATACATTAATAAAAAATCATATTATGGAAGTAAAAAAGGTAACAAGCCAAATACAGAATTTAGGAGCAGATGTAAATCAAGATAATAAAATAACAGCAGTAGATTATACCTTAATTAAAAATCACATTATGGATGTGAAAAAGATAGAACAAAAATAAAAGGAAGATATAAATGAAAAGAAAAATAATGATGATAGGAATTATCATAATGTTTATTTTACTAAACTTTACAATTGTTCAGGCAGCTTCATGGAATGTGAGTAGTAATAAAAGTAGTGTAACAGTAGGTGAAAGCTTTACAGTAACTATATCAGGAGTAAGTGGAAGAGCAAAAATTACTGGATCACAGGTAACATTAAGTCAATCAGGAAGTGTATGGATAGATGGATCATTAACTATTACAGCAACTACAAATCAAGTAGGTAGTGCAAAAGTAACTGTACAAGCTGAAAGTTTATCAACAACAGATGCTGAGCCACAAGAAGTAACTGGTACAAAAACGGTAACAGTAACAGTTAAAGAAAAAGAACAACCAAAGCCGGAAACACCAAAACCAGAAACCCCAACAACTCCAAATACAGATACAGAAACAATACAAAAAGAAAATAAAACATCTACAACAACTACAAAAAAGCAAGAAGAAGCAAAACAAACACAAATAGAAGAAACAGTAGAAGAAGAGGAAGCAACACCACAAATAGGAGTAAATAGCCTAATTATTAATGGAATAAAAGAAAATGGAGAAAAACAAGAAGTTGTATTAAATCAACCATTTAATATTAATACATATGAGTATATAGCTACAATAGAAGCAGATATACAAAAGTTGGAAATTCTACAAGATTCAGGGATTTATAATGAAAATGTAATTATTGAGCAACCAGAAAATTTAGTAGAAGGAGAAAATGTTATCAAAATAATTATTAGAAAAGAAGGAAATGCAGATGTAGTTTATACAATTACTATAACTAAAAAAGCAAAAGAAGAAGTAGTAGAAACTGCAGGAGAAGTTATACAAGAAGAAAAAGAGGAAAATAAGAAAAATGAAACAGGAATTGTTATTTCGATGCCATTAGGATATTTTATTCTTTTACAAGTTGCTATTATAGTAATAGAAGTATTAGTTATTAAATTAGTGCCATGGAGCAGAATCATAGAAAAAATAAGAAACAGATAGGAGGTCTTATGCAGAAAGAAATAAGAAAAAAATTAACTCAAATACCTGTACAAAAAAATCAAGAATATATAGTAGATATCATAGATCAAGGAATGGACGGAGAAGGAATTGCTAAAGTTGAACAATTTACTATTTTTATTCCTAATGTTTTAATAGGAGAGAAAGTAAAGATATTAATTGTAAAAGTGTTACATACACATGCTTTTGCAAAAGCATTGGAAATAGTAATACCATCACCTCATAGGGTAAAAGAAGACTGTAATAGTTATCCAAGGTGTGGAGGATGTAATTTACGCCATATGGATTATGAAGCTTCGCTAGATTTTAAACAAAAGAAAGTAGAAAATTTAGTACAAAAGACTTTTGGAAAAGAAAAAATAAATGTGCAAAAAACAATAGGAATGGGAAATCCTTATCATTATAGAAACAAAGCACAATATCCTGTAGGACAAGATAAAAATGGTGAACTAGTATGGGGGGTTTTTGCAGAAAGAACGCATACTATCATTCCTATAAGAGATTGTAAAATTCAAGATGAGCAATCAGAGCAGATTGCTTATGCTATTTATCAGTTTTTAAAAAGTAAAAAAGTTACAGCATATAATGAAAAAATACAAACAGGTTATATTCGCCATATAATAATCAAGATAGGAAAAAACACACAAGAAATTATGTGTATAATAGTGGTAAATGGAAAAGAATTACCATATTATCAAGAATTAGTAGACATGTTAGTGCAAAGATTTTCAAATGTAAAAACAATTATTCAGAATATCAATACTAAAAATACAAATGTGATTTTGGGAACAGAAAATCAAGTTTTATATGGGGATGGATACATATTGGATATTTTAGGAGAATATACATTTAAAATTTCTCCTATGTCTTTTTATCAAGTAAATCCTGTGCAAGCAGAGCTATTGTATAATATAGCTATAGAAAAAGCTGAAATAACGAAAGAAGATATTGTTTTTGACTTGTATTGCGGAATAGGAACTATTGGAATTTTTGCAGCTAAATATGCAAAAAAGGTATATGGAATAGAAATTATAGAACAAGCTATAGAAGATGCAAAAGAGAATGCAAAAATTAATCAAATAGATAATATCGAGTTTTTTGCTGGCGATGTAGAAAAGGTTTTGTATAAAAAATTATTAGGAAAAAATATTTTCCCAGACGTAGTAATTGTAGATCCACCAAGAAGAGGATTGGATGAAAATACAATACAAAATTTATTAGCTATAGAACCAAGAAAAATTGTGTATATTAGTTGTAATCCAGCTACTTTTATAAGAGATATTGAACTTTTATCAGAAAAATATGAAACAAGCGAAATACAGCCAGTGGATATGTTCCCTTTTACGAGCCATGTGGAAACTGTAGCGTTGCTAGAGTTAAAGAATTACCAGTAATACTTGAATTTACTAGCTTTCAAAATACAATTATGTTTCATAAAAGAGGAAGATTTGGATTAGAAAAAGTACAAAATAATGAAATTCATGTTAAGGTTGTTTTAGATATGGAGTGTGGAAACATATAAAACGAATTTTTAAAATTGATATAATAGTTGCTGTGAGTGAATTACAGAGATTATATATCTATGGTCAGTACACCATATGATATGGTTGTATGTTGATGAACATATAAATTTATAAAATAAAATTTAAAAGTTAAAGAGAATCCTAAGTAAAGTGCCTTGTAAGATAGGTACTTTATTTTTGCTCAAAAATCAATAGATTTGGTAATGAATTTTAGTGAATTTGTTGAGGAAAATGTAAATATGTGATATAGTGTAGGCATAAAGTTAGGAGTGTAAGATTATGGAAAAAGAATATTGTATAATTACAACAGCATGTAATAAAAAAGAAATTGCTGACAAGATAATAGAGACATTATTAGAAAAAAGGTTAGTTTGTTGCTGCCAAGTAATAAATATAAATAGTTCGTATTGGTGGAAAGGAAAAATTGAAAGAGAACCAGAGTTTTTTATTCAAATGAAAACAAAAAAGACTTTATTTAAAGAAGTTGAAAAAGAAATATTAAAAATTCATGATTACGAAACTTGTGAGATTATATC
>CALWZX010000086.1 GCA_944386125.1 uncultured Clostridia bacterium
ATTAGTGTAAGTTATTTTATATGCATACCTTGGTATCCATACCCACATGCTTCCATCTTCACTTTTTGTATTTGCCCATTTACTTTGGCTATAGTCATACCATGTGTCATCACTCCAACTCGTTGTTTCATAACTTCCCATTTGGCTTTCTGTTGGCTCTGTAAATTTTATTGGTGTCATTCCTGCTATTTGTTCTGGTGGGTTTGGTTTTTCTTGTTGTACATCTGGTATTGTTGTTCCTGCTAATGTTTGTTCCATTTCTGACGTTAACATATTAAAGCTTACTTGGGTATTAACTTCTGCATCATGCATACTGTTTGCTGCCTGCTGTGCTTTGGTAAATATGCCTTGGTCCCCTATTACCATATTGATGCTAACTGCTGACAAAATGATTAAAATAACAATTGTCACCACTAATGCTATTAGGGTTACTGCTTGTTCTTTTTTGATTTGGCTCATATTTCTCCTCTCTCCCATCTTTTCCTTTAGTTTTCTCTTTTTTCATAGATTTATACTTTTTATATTATATATTATTCTTTTGGTTAATTCTATAACAGTTTGGTTACAATTGCATTACAAAAATATTACAGTTTGGATAATTATCAGAACAATAATGTCCAATATTTTCATTTTTCTCTTTCTATTTTTGACAAGTTGTGATATAATACGTGTATAGCAAAGTTAAGAAAGGATGGTAGCTTATGCAACTTAATCAATGTAGTAGGTGTGGTGCTTTCTTTGTTTCAGAAAATCACGTATGTCCTAATTGTGAAATAAAGGATCAAAAAGATATGGCAAAATTAAAAACATATTTAACAGAATCAGATAATCCAATTTCCTTGGAGGAAATTTCTTGCAATACAGGAATTTCTATAAAAAATTTAGATAGATTTTTAGCTACTGATGACTTTCAGCCATTATCTAAAAAAATTTCTTTAACAGATAAAGGAAATATTAGTATTAGTTTATAAGTATCTGTAGTTTTACATGGAAAAGAAGAAGATGTTTAAAATTTGCATCTTCTTCTTTTTTCTCTATATTCAAAATTGCTAAACTATCGTATTTTGGTTAATCAATTTCAATAGCACCTGTGTATAATCCATAGTAAGTTCCTTGTTTTGCCATTAATTCTTCATGATTTCCTCTTTCTATAATTCTTCCATGTTCTAATACCATAATTAAGTCAGAGTTTCTAATCGTTGAAAGTCTATGAGCTATTACAAACACAGTTCTTCCTTTCATTAATTTATCCATACCTTCTTGCACAATTTTTTCTGTTCTTGTATCAATACTAGAAGTTGCTTCATCTAATATTAATACCGGTGGATTATATAATGCCGCTCTAGCAATGGAAAGTAATTGTCTTTGTCCTTGGGATAACCCTTCTCCATTTCCTGTAATTAATGTATCATATCCTTCTGGTAAGTTTCTAATGAATTTATCCGCATTTGATAATTTTGCTGCTTCATATATCTCTTCATCTGTTGCGTCTAATTTACTATAACGTATATTGTCTTTTATTGTTCCTGTAAAAAGGTTCGTATCTTGCAATACCATTCCTAAAGAACGGCGTAAATCATCTTTTTTAATTTTTTGTATATTTATTCTATCATAACGAATTTTTCCACTTTGAATATCATAGAAGCGATTAATTAGGTTGGTAATCGTTGTTTTTCCAGCTCCTGTTGCTCCTACAAAGGAAACCTTTTGTCCTTCTTTTGCCTCTAGGGTAATATCATGTAATACTGTTTTCTTTGGCTCATATCCAAAATTAACATTTTCAAATTGAACTTGCCCACGAAGTCTTGTGTATGTAATTCTTCCGTCTTGATGAGGATGTTTCCAAGCCCATATTCCTGTTCTTTCTTTACTTTCTACTACTTTTCCCTCTTCTATTTTGGCATTTACTAAAGTTACATATCCATCATCTTCTTCTGGTTTTTCATCCATTAAATCAAATATTCTTTCAGCCCCTGCTAAAGCCATAATAACAGAGTTCATTTGTTGAGATACTTGCCCAATTGGGTTGGTAAATGCTTTAATAAATTGTAAAAAGGCTGCAATGCTTCCTATAGTTAATATTCCATTTACAGATAAAATTCCTCCTATTACAGCTACTAATACATACCCTAAGTTTCCTATATTCATAATACAAGGCATTAAAATATTAGCATATATATTTGCTTTTGCTGTACTATCACATAGTTCTTCGTTAATTTTATCGAACTTTTTCTTAGATTCTTCTTCGTAGCAAAATACTTTAACTACTTTTTGTCCTTCCATCATTTCCTCTATATAACCATTGACTTTACTGATGTTTTCTTGTTGTTTTACGAAGAATTTAGAACTATTTCCTCCTAAAAATCGAGAAACAATCACCATAATAGCCACTATGGCAAGTACAACAAGTGTTAAATATAGGTTTGTGGCAAACATAGAAATTAAAATGCTTATCATAGTAATTGCTGAAGAAAATACCTGAGGAATACTTTGACTTAGTGCTTGCCTTAGAGCATCTACGTCATTGGTATATGTACTCATAATTTCTCCATGTGTTCTGCTATCAAAAAATCCAATAGGTAAACTTTGCATATGTTCAAACATTTGTGAACGTATTTTATTTAAAATACCTTGTGAGATATTAATCATTAATCGATTATATACATAAGTTCCTATAATTCCTATTACATATATGATTCCCATAACTATTACTGATGTAATTAGCATACTATAATCTGGTACTTCTTGAGATAACATAGGAGTGATAATATCATCTATTAGATACTTTAAAAATTCAATTCCTGCCACTCCTACTAAGGAGCTAATGATAATACTAATGCATACTATGGCAAATTGTAGTTTATATGTAGTTACTACATATTTTAAAAGTCTGAAAATAGTTCTTCCTGTTTTATTTTGTTTCTTCATTATCATTTCCTCCTTTCATCTGGGTTTCATATACTTCTCTATAAATTTCATCTGTTTTTAGTAATTCTTCTGAAGTACCAATTCCATGAATTTTGCCTTCATCCATAACTATAATTTTATCAGCATCTTCTATAGAAGAAATTCTTTGTGCAATAATAATTTTAGTAGTATTGGGTATACTTTCTCTAAAAGCTTTTCTAATAAATGCATCTGTCTTTGTATCTACAGCACTTGTAGAATCATCTAATATTAATATTTTTGGTTTTTTCAATAATGCCCTTGCTATACAAATTCTTTGCTTTTGACCTCCCGATACATTGGTTCCTCCTTGGTCTAGTACAGTATCATACTTAGAAGGAAATTCTTGTATAAAGCTATCGGCTTGTGCTAACTTACATACTTTTTCAAGCTCTTCTTGCTCTGCCTCTTTGTCTCCCCATCTTAAGTTTTCTGCAATAGTTCCTGAAAAGAGTACATTTTTTTGTAATACCATAGCTACAGCATCTCTTAGTGTTTGAAGGTCATAATCTCTTACATCTACTCCTCCTACTAAAATTTTTCCTTTGGTTACATCATATAACCTTGGAATTAATTGTACTAATGTAGATTTTGAACTTCCTGTTCCTCCTATAATGCCTATGGTTTCTCCAGAATGAATTTCTAAGTTGATATTTTCTAATGCATGAACATTTTCTTCTGCATCACCATAACGGAATGTTACATTTTG
This sequence comes from uncultured Clostridia bacterium, assembly GCA_944386125.1. Taxonomy (GTDB): domain Bacteria; phylum Bacillota; class Clostridia; order TANB77; family CAG-508; genus UMGS1663. Next base: position 3,656 of record CALWZX010000086.1, read on the forward strand.
GAAAGAAATATCTCCGTTTTTTACTTCTGTTACAGGATTTTCTTTATTTTGTATTGTAGGTTTTTCTTCTAATACTTCTATAATTCTTTCTGCTGAAGATTCTGAAATAATTACCATAACAAAAACAAATGATAACATCATTAAACTCATTAAGATTTGCCAAGCATAAGTAATAATACTAGAAAGCTCACCTGTTTGCATAGTTCCTCCTACAATTGCTTGTGCCCCTAAGAAAGAAATTAAAAGTACACATGTATAGATTGTAAATTGCATAACAGGACTGTTAAAAGCTACTATTTTCTCTGCTTTTTTAAAGTTATTGTATACTTCATCATTCACTTCTTTAAATTTTTCTTTCTCATAATCTTCTTTTGCATATGATTTTACTACGCGAATAGCATTTAAATTTTCTTGAACTACTCGATTTAACTTATCATACTTCTTAAATACTTTTTCAAAATTTGGATGTGCTTTTACAGCAATAAACCATAAGGCAAAACCTAAAATAGGAATAGCAACTAAGAACACACAAGATAAACCTGCATTAATTCCAAAAGCCATAATAAGTGAAAATATAAGCATAATTGGTCCACGTATGAATATACGAATTAGCATTTGATAGGCCATTTGTACATTGGTAACATCTGTTGTTAATCTGGTAACTAAGCTTGATGTAGAAAATTTGTCTATATTTTCAAAAGAATAATTTTGTATTTTATAAAACATGCCTTGTCTTAAATTTTTAGCAAATCCAGCTGAAGCTTTTGCTGCAAATCTTCCTGAAAGCATTCCAAATGTTAAAGATAAAATAGCAGCAATAATTAATAGTACACCCATCTCTAGTATGTAACCTACGTCTCCATTTTGAATACCTACATCAATAATTTTTGCCATAAGTAACGGAATGATAACTTCCATGATAACTTCTAATACAACAAAGATAGGTGTTAGTATTGTTTCTTTTTTATACTCTTTAATGTATTTTGATAATTTTTTTACAATTTGTATCATTTTTTCCTCCTCCTTTTTGCTTTTTAAATCGCCTGATGTATTCACATAGGCGATTTAATATATTTGATATGCTTGTGTAATGTCTTTTGTTGCTTTTTCTATTGTATTTTGTTTTTCTGTATGGATATATGCTAAAATTTCTCCTTGTTGTACTTGGCTACCTACCTTTTTATGCAAAATTATACCTGCTGTTAGGTCAATACTATCTTCTTGATTCATTCTACCTGCGCCTAGCTCACAAGATATTTTTCCTATCATTCCTGCATCTAGTGCATGCACCGTACCAGTTGCTTGACTATATACCGGTATGATATATTTTGCTTTTGGAAATTGGTTTATATTTTCTAAATACGAAATGTCACCTTGTTGATTATATACTAATTCTTTGAATTTTGCAAATGCTTTTCCATTTTTTATATTTTCTAGTATTTGTTTTTTATACTCTTGTTCTTGCACGGTATCTACGTGATTTGGCATAATCATACGTTCTTCTTTTGTAGTTACCCATTCTTTTTGTGAAGCCAATTTTAGCATTTGAGCTCCTACTTCTAATACTACTTGTTTTACATCTTCTTGCATTTTTCCTTGTAAAAATTCTATTGCTTCTATCACCTCTAAAGTATTTCCTACACTATATCCCAATGGTTCTTCCATACTTGTTATAACGCTAACTGTTTCTTTTCCTGCCATTTCTCCTATTGCTTGCATTTCTTTTGCAAGCTGTATAGCTTCTTGCTTTGTTTTCATAAAAGCCCCACTTCCATAGGTAACATCTAACACAATTTTATTAGCACCAGAAGCAATTTTTTTACTCATAATACTAGAAGCAATAAGAGGAATACTATCTGTACAAGAAATGGCATCTCTTAGTGCATATATTTTTTTATCAGCAGGAGCTAAGTCTAGTGTTTGTGTAATTAAGCTGACTCCTATTTTTTTTACATTTTGTATAAACTGTTCTTCTGAAAGCATAGTTTGATATCCAGGTATCGCCTCTATTTTGTCGGCTGTTCCTCCTGTGTACCCCAAACCTCTTCCTGACATTTTAGCTACAGGAATTCCTAGGCTTGCTATAATAGGTATTAAAATTAAAGTAACTTTATCTCCTACTCCTCCTGTACTGTGTTTATCTACCACATGGCCCAAT
>CALWZX010000087.1 GCA_944386125.1 uncultured Clostridia bacterium
TAAAAATATTCTACCAAAAAGGTATCTCTTATTCAATTTATTTCTTAATTTTTCCCTACTAAAAGTTTATACTAACTTTTATTTTAAATATGTTTCAATAATTCCTTTTCCTTCTTTTGATATAATTTTTACTATTGCGCCATTAACCATTGCCATTTGTGGTGCAACATGTCCAATATCTGCCCCTGTAATAATAGGAATATGTAATTTTTGCATACATTCTCTTATTGCGTTATCATGACTCATTTCATAATCTTCTTTAACGAATAGTGGTCTGCCAAAAATGATTCCCTTGCAATACCTAAAATATCCTGCTTGTTGCATTTGCCATAATTTTCTATATAATTCTGGTGTAGAAATTTCACAACATTCTAAATACCAAATGATTCCTTCTTCTTTATATTTTTCTATATATTCATGAATTTTATCCCATTTTGTTCCCCATAAGCTCTGTATAACATCTAAGCATCCACCTAAAAGTCTTCCCTGCATTATAATTTCTTTTTCTCCATACAGGTTTTTCCATATAGTTTTTTCTGTTAATTGATAAGTATAATCTTCATTTTCTTTTGCAGAAAAATCAACTTTTTCATGATAAGGAAAAGACTGCTGGTCTGGATGATTTCCTTTTGCAAATTCTAAAGCATTGCTTAAGTTCGGATACCAAGGATGCATTGCATAATCTTTAATAGTTTGACAATAAATGCTTGCTGTATCTAGTATAGTTGTCCATAAAAATTCTATTCCCGTGATATCTGAGTAGCCTTGTAACCATTTTGGTGGTAATGTTTTTATATATTCCCAATCTAAATATGGTAGCATTTCTATGAGAAAATCTCCTCCTGTAGCAAATATAATTAATTTCACTTTTTCGTCTTCTAGTAACCCGCATAAACTCTTTTGCTCTTTGCTCTGCAGAAGCACTTCTCCCTTTTATACTTTTTCTTACACTTTGTGTTTCAATAACCTGGTATCCTTTTTGTTTTAAATTGTTAATAGCTTGTTCTAACTTCTGTATACTACTTTCTTCTGTAATGCCATCAGATGGAGCACATATACCAATAGTATCTCCTATTTTTAGATTTTCTGGATATCGCATAATTTCGTTTCTTCCTTTCTTTGTAAAATTTTACTAAATACTGTTGGTAATGCATATTTTTGCATTAATTCTTGCTCTTCTACCCATATAAATTCTGTATTTTTGCTTTTTACTTTAGCTATATAGCAATCCATATTCCATATACGATGTGTAAAAATATGACTTACCTTTCCTATTTCTTGTATGCTTTGTAATTGCAATCCCCAATTCTGTATTTGTTCTTCTATAGAGGACATACTTTCTAATTTAGGAATATTGGGAAATTCATACATTTGTTGTAATAGTCCTTTTTCTTTTCGTTTACGAATGGCAATTTGATTTTGATAATATAATAAACATACTGTTTTTTCTTCTGTTTTTTTCTTTACTTTTGGATTTCTCACAGGTATTTGGCTGGTTAATTGTTTGCTATACGCTTTACAATATTCTCTTATAGGACACTCGTTACAATTTATATTTCCTTTTGGTATACAAATGGTTTCTCCTAATTCCATAATAGCTTGATTAAACTTTCCTGCTTGTTTGGGTAAAATTTGCTTTACCTGATTGGTAATTTGCTTTTTTACTTGTGGAAGTAATATATCTTGAGAATTTGCAGTTAACCTTGCTACAACTCGCAATACATTTCCATCAATTGCAGGAACTTGTTCTTGAAAACAAATAGAAGCAATTGCTCCAGCAGTATATTCTCCAATTCCTGGTAATTGCAACAATTCGCTATAAGAAGATGGCATTTTTCCCTCATATTTTTCTTGCACCAATATTGCTGCCTTTTTTAAATTTCTTGCTCTTGAATAGTATCCTAATCCTTCCCATAATTTCAATAATTTTTCTTCGTCTACTTTTGCTAAACTTTCAATTGTTGGTAATTCTTTCATAAATGTTTCATAATGCTTTTTTACTGCTTCTATTCTTGTTTGCTGTAGCATAATTTCTGATATCCATACATGATATGGAGTAGGTTCTTTTCTCCATGGAAGTTGTCTTTGATTTTCTTCATACCACTTGATTAATTTTTCTGCAATTTCTTTCATACTTTCCTCTTCAATTTTTTAGTAAATTGTATCATAGGTAGTTTTAATCGTCAAATCAGTTTACATATTATACGTTATATGTTATAATAGATATATTAATTGCATAGGAGGTTTTTATATGTTAGCAGGAAAAGTCACAATTGAGGTACGGAGCTATTCTGGAGAACTTCTTCGAACTTATAAAGATATTGATGCAAAAACCATAAGTTCGTGTTCATATGAAGTTTCTTTTTGTGATAGCAACAACCATCTTCACAGATTTTTTAATGCTACTGTCTTAATTGACGAACAACCCGAAAATGATTAATTAATCAATTGAAAAGTAAGAAAGCGAACACCTATCCCAGGTGTTCGCTTTCTATTCTGGCGGAGTGAGTGGGATTCGAACCCACGGGCCGGGAAAACCGACTACTACAGTTCCAGTGTAGCTCGTTATGACCACTTCGATATCACTCCGTACAGTTTTTTATTATACTATATTTTTTCTAAGAAGTAAATATTTTTAGAAAACTCTTTTTTTATACTTTTCTATTTCGTTATAGATATCTTTCCAATTATTTACTCTCATGATTTCTTTCGTATCAATACTCTCATTCATTTTTGTTGTCATGAGAATAGCTTTAATTCCTTTATCTGTTAGCTCTCTACAAGTTTCATAACTATCTTCTATACATAAATCAATTTTGTGCTCTATGCAAAATGCTAACTTATCGCTAATATGTAAATTTAAACTATCATAGGGAATATTAGAATTTTTTAAGCTTTCTTTAGTAATTGCTTCTGTATCACAATTTTGTATATTCATTAATCTAGCTGTAATAAAATGTATGGTATCTCCTTCTTGTTTCAATTTTTGAATTGTTTTATCTGCATCAGGAATCATGGTGCATTCTTCTAGTACTTTTTTATAATATTTGTTAAAAAATTCAAATTTTGTTTTTTCATCCCAACCATACAGAGCTTTTAAATAATATCTATTTTTTATCATTCCAAAACTATCTCTATTAGTTGGTATTCCAGAGATTTCCTCTTCAAATTTGTCAGCATATTTGAGCATAGAATTTACTGTTATAAATGTTGTATCATCTATATCGATTCCTATTTTCATTATTTGTCTCCATTTTTCTCTTTTTAATCTTCTTTATATCCTATATGTAATTTAGCATACCATTCTTTAGGAAATTTTTCATCATACTCAACACTTTCAAAAATTTCAGGCATAGTTTTTTTGAATTCTAGCAATACCGGTATTAATATTTGTCTAATTTCAGGATGCACTCTATTACTACATCTTAAAGATAAAACATGTTTCCATTCCCTCATATTACAAGTCATAACCACTTCTGCTGCTACAGAATGTGGAAGCATTGTTCTACAATGATCTGGTATTGCTCCATTATTACTCATTTGCATATAATATTTTTCTATTGCACTCATGCATTCTTTCCAGCAATGATAATCATCTGGATTTTCTATATAAACTGGATTCATGAATTTGATATTATTATCAAATTTATCTTTGCTATAATTGCAATATCTTGTTGATTCTATGGAAAAAGAAGCTCCTGCTCTGTGACGAGTTAAATCTTTATATGAATTAATAGAGCATAAAAACCTTATTGTTATTTTTTCATGTTCTAATACTGACTCATGTCCTCTATTAATACAATTTTTTAATAACTTTTTATAACTATCTTCTGTAATATGATCTTCAGATCTATAACAAGTTCTACAAGCCCTTTCTATATTTTTCATAATTTTAATGCCATCATAAGGTTCTATCCATATCTCTGGTTCGATTATTTTCATAATTGATTCTCCCTTCCTTTTTCCTAATATTGTTTATAATTTACCATACCTTTTATGCTTTTTCAAGTTTTTTTCTGTACCAATTATTTTCTTTCCTTATGCTAAATATTTTTTTATTGTTTCAATCACTTCTTGGTGCACTTTTCCATTACTAATAACTGCTCCATTTATGCTTTTATCATATCTTTGTTCATTTTTATTTTTAATATAATTTTAAATCTCAATTTCTTCTCCATCACTTGGTATAATTAAATTTTTTATCTTTTTTTCTTTTGCTAATTTTCTTGCTTGGATTCCCATATGTGTTGCAACTATTTTCTTATTGAATATATTACTAATATTTTCAATATCGTCAACTCCCATATGTGTTTTGTTTTTTTCTGGAAAAGACATGTCCAATACAGCTATATCTGAATTTTTTACAATTACATTAATATTTTCGCAATATGTCGAATCTCCAGAAAAACCTATTGCCTTATTTTCTTTTCTAATTATGTATCCATATGCTGGCTTTAAATCTCCATGCTCTACTAAATATGAGTTAGTATAATATCCTGTGACTACTTCTTTATTTTTTAATGTATCAAATTCAATAAATTCTACTTTAGCGTTATTTTTCCATTTTTCAAAAACATTAGCTTGTCCTGCTACATAATCATTACATAAATGTTCTATAATTTTTTCAGTTCCTTTAGGACAATATATTTTTGTTATTGTTTGAGAGTTATTAAAATTTTTTAGTAAAATAAAGAATGGTAAATCAAAGAAATGGTCTGCATGTAAGTGGGTAATGAGTATTGCTTCTATACTATTTACATCAACACCTTGTTCTACAAGTGTTTTTACATTTCCATTTCCACAATCTATTAATATTTTTTCATCAATTAATGAACATGCACTTCTTTCTGTAGCAGCAATCGAGCCTGTTCCTATAAGTTTTAATTTCATTATTTTTACCTCCATTTTTCCCCGTTAATATATTTGGTAAGAGCCATTATAAAAGCATATTCTGTTAAATCTATTCTTGAAATTTCATCATGTGTTAGTAAGTTAATTCCTCCACTATGATTATGTCTTTCTTTATCTTCTCCTAAAACAGTGTCCATTGCTTCACTTAAATTAGTATCTAGAACTTTTTGTACTAAGTTATCCGGTACAGGAAATGACGGGCTTGTACCATAACTTTCGAATGTTCCATTATCTTCAATTACGGCAATATTGGTAATCATCCATCTTCCTAATAAATTATTAATTCCACTCTCTATTCCTAAAAATAAATCTGCCTCAATTTTATTTTTTTTTACATATTTTTTTTAATTTTTTACTCTATGTTTTGCACCTTCATAAATTTCTTTATTCACAGGCTGATCTGGAACATTAGATTCCACTGGTATTCCTTGAATTTCGATATCTTTAAAATAATGTTCCAATGCCTTTTTGGCACCTTCTATTTTTCCTTGATTTTTAGTAGCTATTAATACTTTCATTATCTTCCTCTTTTTTATTTACACCATTATCTCCTATCTTTATGAAGTATTATAATTATAAAATTTATTATTTGCAATATATATGATTGAAATTATGAAATTCTTTAATAGAAAATAACAAATAATTTCTTATTCTAAAATTTGTAACATATATTTTCTTGTTACAAATTTTATAAAAGGCAAAAAAAATAAGAACAAGTAAGATTTTACTTGTTCCTATTATGGCTCCCCTTGTTGGACTCGAACCAACGACCTATCGGTTAACAGCCGAGCGCTCTACCAACTGAGCTAAAGAGGAATATATAAAACTCTGGCAACAACCTATTTTCTCAGCAGGGTAACCCACAAATATCTTCGGCACTTAAGAGCTTGACTTCTGTG
>CALWZX010000088.1 GCA_944386125.1 uncultured Clostridia bacterium
TTAGAAGTAATTGCAAAAGAAACTGATTTCATTCAAGCTGAACTATACAAGAATAGTTTAAAAGTATCTAAAAGAAATACAAATATTCTTTACTATGATTGTACTAACTACTTTTTTGAAATTGAACAAGAAAGTGGTTTAAGACAATATGGTCCTTCCAAAGAGCATAGACCTAATCCAATTACTCAAATGGGGCTTTTCATGGATGGAGATGGTATTCCATTAGCTTTTAGTATTACTGCTGGAAATACTAATGAACAAACTACTCTAACCCCATTAGAAGAAAAAATATTAGAAGATTTTAAATTGTCTAAATTCATTGTTTGTACTGATGCTGGTCTTGCATCAAACGCTAATAGAAAATTTAATGATAAAGATACAAGAGCTTTTATCACTACTCAATCAATTAAGAAATTAAAAAAACACTTAAAAGACTGGACTCTTAATCCTAATGGATGGCACCTTTCTGGAGATAAAAAAGAATACAATATTAATGACATTGAAAAAGACGAAAAAAGTACAGAACTTTACAAAGATAGAATATTTTTTAAAGAACGTTGGATTAAAGAAAACGGATTAGAGCAAAAACTAATTGTAACTTACTCTCTAAAATACAGAAACTACCAACGACAAATTCGTAATTCTCAAATTGAAAGAGCTAAAGTTGCAATAGCTAACAAAAGTTTCAAGCTTGATAAATGCAATCAAAATGATTTCAAAAGATTCATAAAGAAAACTAATATTACAACAGATGGAGAAGTAGCTGAAAAGAGAGTCTTATCGTTAAATACTGATACTATTCAAAAAGAAGAAATCTTTGATGGTTTTTATGGAGTTTGTACTAACTTGGATGATGAACCTGAAGACATTATTAAAGTAAATCAAAGAAGATGGGAAATTGAAGAAAGTTTTAGAATAATGAAAAGTGAATTTAAAGCTAGACCAGTATATTTAAGCAGAGATGACAGAATTACAGCACATTTTACTACTTGTTTTCTTTCATTAGTAATTCTTAGATTTTTAGAAAAAAGACTTGATGAGAAATACTCAAGTTCAAAAATTATTGATTGCTTGAGAGAAATGAATTTTACAGAAAGTATTGGAAACGGATATATACCAACATATACAAGAACTGATTTAACAGATAACTTACATGAAATATTCAACTTCAGAACTGATTATCAAATTACTACAAAATCTAATCTAAAAAAAATTTTTAAAAAAATTAAAAGTTAAAAAACATTGTGCACTACCCAAAAGCTAGAAGTATTGTATATCAACACTTCTAGCTTTTAACTGTCAAATTTAGGATTATATATTATTCTTTTAGTTAATTCTATTACATTTTGGTTACATTTTCATTACAGTTATATTTCATCAACAACTTAATAAAATTAAAAAAGCTATTTCAGTTTTTTCTGAAATAACCTTTATTTTCTTGGTTATCTTAACACCCTAAACCACGTAGAATATACCTTTTCTAGCATGTTTATAAAAGTAAGCTTTTTAATTGTTTCATTTGCTATTAAATTGGTTCTAGCAATTTCTTTTCCATCTTGCTTATATATTACTTCTCCAACGATTTGCCCTTTTTCTATAGGAGCCTCTATTTCTTCTGGAAGATTAATTTCTTGTTCAATGTTTTTCTCTTGCCCTTTTTGTACTAAAATTGATGCATCCTGTTCGTAAATAACCGGCAAAGTAATAGTGGTTCCCTTTTTTACTTGTATAGTATTTACTACTTCTTCCTTTTTAGCAAATTGTACATAACTATATTGACCAAAACCATAATTTAGTAATGTTTCCGCATCGTTAAATCTATCTTTTGTAGTAGGAGCCCTCATAATTACTGCTATTAATGATAAATTATCTCTTGTCGCACTAGCAGAAAGATTATATAAAGCCAGAGATGTTGATCCAGTTTTTAATCCTGTTGCTCCTTTATAGTTACGTATTAACTTATTGGTATTGGTCAAACTAGATTTTCCATCTCTTAAGGTATCTGTCCAAATAGTTGTATATTTCGTAATATCTGGATGTTTTATTAATAATTCTCTAGACATAAGTGAAATATCATAGCTAGAAGTAACATGACCATCTTCATCTAATCCATGACAATTTTTAAATACGGTATCTTTCATGCCTAAACTTTTTGCCTTCTCATTCATTTTTTGTACAAATTGCTGTGTAGACCCTTCTAAAAATTCTGCCATGGCTACAGTACAGTCATTTGCAGAATTAACACAAATTGCTTTTAACATTTCATCTACCGTTAATGTTTCTCTTGTGTCTAACCAAATTTGAGAGCCTCCCATAGATGCTGCATTTTCGCTACAAGGAACCGTATCCGTATATTGAATTTTCCCACTATCTATAGCTTCCATAATTAATAAAATAGACATAATTTTAGTAACAGAAGCAGGTCGTAATTGTTCATGAGGATTTTTTTCATATAATACTTTGCCAGTGTTTTGTTCAATTAATATAGCCGACTCGCACTGTAAATTTAGTTCTACTGTATTAGCCGAAGTTTCTTTTGTATCATCTCCTGTTACTTGAGATGACCACACATATATACTATTATTGATTCCTAAACAAGGGATTGTAATCATACTTATACAAAAAACAATCAGTAAACACATAAAAAAATATTTCTTACAACGCATATACTTTCCTCCTTACTTTGATGTATATGCGTTATAAGAAATTTTATTCTTTTATCTAGATATTAAATAAATAACACTTTGCGTTTCATCTGGCTCATTATAAAGTAGTTCATATGTTGTAAATCCAGTATTTTCTAAAATAGTAAATAGAGTTTCTTCCACATTTGTCCATTTTTTTATACTAAGAACAAATTGATTTGTGTTTTGTAATACCTCATCTTCTTTTAAAAATGTTAGATTTTTATTATAAGACATATCTATAATCAATGTTTTATCATAAATTAAAAATTCTGGAATGCTATTAATTGGTGTGAAACTATTATCAGCTGTGTATATAAATGGTAAGTGACTATACTTTTGAGCAATTTGTGTATATTGGTCATATCCCTCATATAAATAGGTTGGTTTATTGAATATCATTCCATTTATATTAATGGCTACTACAATTACTGATGCAATTAAATACATAATTTTTCTTTCTTTGAATAGGCTACTAATTGCTAATACAAATAGAATTGCAAACATAGGTAATATATTCATGATATAACGAATAGCTGGTTTTTCTCCTACATTTGTTGGAGCTAACTTTGCTACAATAATAAAATATAAAATAGTTGGAATAGCAATTAATAAATAATTTTGCATATTTTTTATTTGTTTATTTTTTATTTTACCTATCAACTTTGCTATACATCCAGCTGTTACTAATAACACAATTCCATACATAGTAAGATTTTGAATAGAAAATCCTTCTTGTAACCTTTGTATGTAAAACCAGATAACTTCTATTAATCCTTTTCCATTATCTCCTGCACTGGCACCTCTATAAGATAAAAATATATGATAAATAGATGGTGGAAATAGCACTACCCCTACAATTGCTGTAATAATATGTGTCAAAATATAACTTTTCATCTGTTTATATGCCTTTTTCTTAAAGCCATAAATACACATCATAATAAATACAAAAATTGCAAATAAACAGAAATAATATTGTGTTAAAAATCCTAGTAACACAATGAAGAATAGTTTCCATTTATCTTTTTTAGTCATTGTAAAGTTATTTTTTAATAATTTTAGATTAAAGTATAAATACTCTACTGTAAAGAAGGTAAGCATTGCATACATTCTTAAAAAAATAGCTGTTGTTGCAGCGCCCATACTAAAGCCATATAGTGCAACTGCTAAAAGTCCTAACCATTTTTTGTTCCATAATTGAAATATTTTTCGTATGGAATTACAAGTAAGTAATATAAATACTAAGTTTATTGCAAAAATAATATATTTAGAAAATGTTCCATAAGCAATGCTAGATACTAAATGTACCACAGCATAAAATAGCGGTGGATGGACATCTCTTGCTTGATGATAGTATACAGATAGGTAATTCCATACATCTCCTTCTCCAATAGTAACATAATCTTTAGCCTCTTCTTTTGTTTTCCACACTAATTTTTCCTCACTACGAAGTTCATTCGCTAATTGATTAAATTCATCTGGATGTGTTACATAATGAGCAATATTTTGCAAAGTTTTTCCTAAATCATCCGTAATAACATATTTTTCTATAGTTGCATTAATATAATCCGATTTGCCCACTGCTTGAAATACACTATCCCATTTATAGTTAGATGATCCATAGCTAAAAATCTCATCTTCATGAAATCCATCTTTTTGTCCAATCCAAAAGAACATAAATCCTGTAATAACTAATATAAGTGCTACCCATATTATTTCATATTTTTTTTGTTTACAAAATTCTTTTACTTTCTCCATTTTCTCACTTCTTTCCCCTTGATATTGGTATTATATCATTTTTATAAAAAAAGACAAGAAAAAAATGCTATTATTTTAAATAGCATTTTTCTCTTTTATTTTTGGCTTTTTTATTTTTCTCTTTTCTTCTTTTTTAAATATTCCAAAAAATCTTCCTACCATATGTACAATATTAGTTGCATTTTTTTGTGCAATACCTTTACCTAAAGCTTTTCCTCCTACTGTTAAAGATGCTACTATTGCACTAATGATAAATTGTAAATCAAAGTTTAAATGAAATGTTTGTGTAATTTTCATAGTAACTAATGCAGCAATAGAACCACTAAGTACTCCACAAATATCTCCAATAACATCTGCACAGATATTGGCAACTCGTGCAGAATGACGTATCAAATAAATAGAGTTTTTAGCACCTTTCACTTTTTTTGTTGCTTTTGCATGAAATTCTTCTTCTTTTGCAACAGTAACAGCTACCCCAATAATATCAAATACAATACCTATAAGAATGGTAAATAATAGTATTAGTATAGCCGGAATAAGTTGCAAATTGGTAATTGCATTAGTAGATATAAAAGAAAAAGTAATTGATAATATAAATGTAGTAATAGATATGGTTATAAACCATTTCAGGTCTGTATTATCTTTTTTATTTTTCATTTTTGCTTTATAATCTCTCCTATTTTTTATATAATAAGATGGTAAAAGTCTAAGTAAATTTTACGGTTTAGGTCTAGTAGAATTTCTCTATTTTCTACTAAACATTACTGTTTAGCTGTTTCCATTTCAAGAAAATATCTACAAGAATTTGTAGAAACTAGATCACCACTTAAATCCGTACCTTAATCCCTAGACTCTCTTATTTTTACAAATAAACATTCTAGAAGTTTTCCTTGACATACTGATACCTATTATTAGTCTTTTTTGCAATAATAATTTCATAATCAATTCAATACATCCTTTGGCCTAAATTCCGTATTGTATATATTAATCCCAATATTATCACTCAAGACAGGCTACTCTATGATTTTGTGTCTTGGCACTCACATAGGTTATACTTATAAGAATATGTAAAAAAGATTCTTTACTTTTCTTTATAAGCCTCAGACGAAACCAGGGGTTGTTATATATGCCATTATATAATGCCCTAACCTCTTACTTCCTGGATACACACAAAACTGGCATTTCGCGCATAAACAAGAAACTTCAACGGTGTGCCCTATAGTGGATTTTTAGCCCCACCCTCATAATAGATCGTACGACTAGAATAATGCACCATCGATATATATTATACCATATTTTTCTAATTTTTCAAATAA
>CALWZX010000089.1 GCA_944386125.1 uncultured Clostridia bacterium
CTTTTTACAGCTTTATTTACATTTTTAGTTTCATAATGATATAACATAGCTACATCACTGTCCAACATAACTTGTTTCCTAAGTTGAATGCCATAATATGAAGGCTAAATTTTCAATTTTATAAGAATTTGTTTAAGTTCTTTTAGATTATACTTCTGCTGATATTCCTTAATATAGAATGGTTTACTAGATATTTCATTTACTTTGTATTCTAGTATTGTAAGAGTAATTGGATATGTAATTAGATATTCAGTAGGCTCTATAAATTGTAAATTCGTAGCCAGTAAATGCTTAATCTTTCCATTTTTAATTGTGTAATTATAATTTTTAATGATTTCAAATAATTCCTCATTAGGTTTTAGTTCTTGTATTATCTTAAATTTAAGCATTAAAAATGTCCTCCTTTCTAGAAAGAGAACATTTTTTGTTTATATAAAAAAACAACCTACAAACCTTTATAAGTTCGTAAGTTGCTATAAAATGGAGCGGGTAGCGGGAATCGAACCCGCGCTATCAGGTCGGAAGCATGACATTCTACCACTAAATTATACCCGCATATTAAATTCAGAACTATTATCATTGTAACATAAATTTTGAAAAAAGTATACTAAAAAATTAAATACACAATATAAATTTTACATTAAAAGTGGGGGGGTGGCCCTTAGGACACCCCCTTTGGTTTTTAAGGCTATTATAATTCTATATGCTCTCTTAGTGTCTTCCATTTAGCCTTTAGGGTGTTAATAAACACCCGTCTTTTTTTTGCTAGATCATAGCGCCTAAAAATTCTATGCTCTGAAACAGGAAATTCGTCACCATAAAGGTCAATAAATTTGTTTTTAGTGGAAGATCCGATAGCAATTGTTTTGAAACAAATTCCTTCTTGCTCTATGATGACTCTAACTTGTTTCCCTACAAAATCCTGTACATTATCAGCTTTAATAAATCTTTGGATTTCTTGTATTCTTGTAAAATCACTTAGATAGTTAGCTGTAAATGTATGATGAATAGGGAACGGTGTGTCGCAATTAAGTTGCATCCAAATCTTATTCTGTTCATACTCGGTGTCAATTTCTGTAATGACTGCTAATTTAGTTTGCATTTGATTTCCTCCTAGCAATATTTATAGTATTTACATTATATTTATTATAACATATTGCTAGCAAGATTCAAATTATGTAAAGTTATTAACTAAACTTATTTTAGATTATATTCTTTAATGTAAAATAACAACTTACGAACCTTTTATAGTCCGTAAGTTGTTTTCAAATGGAGCAGGTAGCGGGAATCGAACCCGCATAGCCAGCTTGGAAGGCTGGAATTCTACCATTGAACTACACCTGCAAAAAATTAGTATGTTGTTATTATATAGGTATTTGATAAAAAAGTCAATAGTTTAATTAAAAATAAACATTGCATAATTGCATATTTTTGATATAATAAATATGAAAAAATAATCAATGAAGGAGATTGTCATGCAAGAGTTTGATTGGAAAAATAATATAGAAAATAGGCAAGAAAAAGAACGATTAGCAAAGAAGATGGCACAAAGAGTAAAAAACGGAGAAGTTATTGGATTTGGTTCTCGGGAGTACTTCTTATCTAACCATAGAAGAGATAGGAAAAAAAATAAAGCAAGAAAAACTACATATTCAAGCTATACCAACCTCAAAAATTATAGAAGATTTGTGTAAACAGCTAGAAATTCCAATAACAACGCTACAAGAAAGTAAATTAGACTGGTGTTTTGATGGAGCAGATGAAGTAGATAAAAATAATTGGTTAATTAAAGGAATGGGAGCAGCTTTATATAGAGAAAAAATGAATTTAAAAAATTGTAGAGAAAACTATATATTAGTAGATGATACAAAATTTGTAGACTTTTTAGGGCAGAAACATCCTGTTCCAGTAGAATGTGATTTTGAAAAAATAGAAACCATCAAAAGAAAATTAGAAGAATTAGGAGCATATCAAATTACGTTGCGAATGTCTAACAATAATTTAAATGAGCCACTTATAACAGATAATGGAAAAGTTATTTTACATGTAAACTTTAAGAAGATATATGAAGACTACGAAGAAAAGATACGTAACATAGAAGGTGTGTTGGAGAGTGGATTATTTATTCATTATCCTGTAAACATTATAACCATATAAGAAAATCCGAGTTATCAAATATAACTCGGAAAAATTATTTAATGGGATTTATGAGATAAATCATTTTCTTTTTCATATAAATCTTCAATAAAAACATCTTGGGTTGTACCATTCATAAAACCAACTTTTGCAGTATCTTGTTGAATTTCTTGAATCCAAACAGGATCATCATGATAATAAATATCTAAAATTTCTCGATTTTCCACAATTTCTCTTACTCTTTTACGATTCATAAACTTTACCTCCTAATTTATTAACAGTATATACAAGCTGTATAATTTTATTCGTATGTATTGATAAAAAAATGGAAATATAGTATGATAAAAATAATTTAAGAAGAAGGTAGGGATTCTAAAGTGAGAATATTAATGATAGGTGACGTAGTAGGAGAAAATGGCGTACATAAAATAAAAGAAACATTAAAAAAAATAAAAGAAGAAATGAAAATAGATTTTGTCATTGTAAATGGAGAAAACTCAGCAGGTGGAATGGGAATGACAACAAAAATATTTCAAGATTTTGAAAAAATGGAAATTAACTGTATCACAATGGGAAATCATACATGGGGTAAGAAAGATATTTTTTCTTTTATAGATGAACCAATAATTATCAGACCGGCAAACTATTCTAAAGGAGTAGTAGGAAGAGGCTATCAAATTTATAATTGTTCAAATAAAAAAATATGTGTCATCAATTTAATTGGTAGAACAGATATGGGAGTTTTATCAGATAATCCATTTACAAAAATGGAAGAAATATTAAATGAAATAAAAGGAAAGGTAGATATTATTTTTCTAGATTTTCATGCCGAAGCTACAGCAGAAAAAATAGCAATGAAATATTATGTAGATGGCAGAATTTCTGCTATGGTAGGAACACATACTCATGTACAAACAGCAGATGAAGAAGTAACAGAAAAAGGAATGGCATACATAACTGATGTGGGAATGACAGGTCCTAAGGAGTCTGTTATAGGAATGAATAAAGAAGCATCTATAAAGAGATTTTTAACATCATTACCAGAAAGATATCAGCTAGCTAATGGAGAATGTATGTTAAATGGATGTGTTATAGAAATAGAAGAGGAGAAAAAAGGAGAAATTTGTCGAGCAAAGTCAATTGAAAGAATATATATTCGATAAAAAAGAAAAAATGACGAAAAATAAGGAAAAAAGAAAGAAAAATATTCCAAAAATTTCCAAAAAGCTATAGACAATTTCCATTTTTTGTAATATAAATATACTTGTAATTCAAATACAAATAAAAATAAAATAGGAGGCAAAAAATGGAAATTTTAAAAATCTCATCAAAATCAAATCCAAATTCAGTAGCAGGAGCAATTGCTGGATTGGTAAAGGAAGAAAACAAAGCAGAGATGCAAGCAATTGGAGCAGGAGCTTTAAATCAAGCTGTTAAAGCAGTAGCTATAGCAAGAGGATTTGTAGCACCTTCCGGAGTGGATTTGGTTTGCATACCAGCATTTGCAGAAGTAGAAGTAGAAGGAGAGGACAGAACTGGTATTAGAATCATTGTAGAAAGCAGAAAATAAAATAATTTTATAAAAGGGGGGCAATATTTTATATTGCTCCCTTATTTTTCAAAAAAATATCTTGAAAAAAAGTAGGAATTCATATATGATAATAAAAACATAAGTAGGAAGGAAAACACATGAGAGCAAATTTATTTAAGTATATATTTTTTATATGTGCCATTATCATAATTATAGGAGCTATTTATTTTATCTATTTTAGAGAAGATGAAACCTCGAAAAATGAACAAACAAATACTATTCAAACAGAACAAGAAAAAACAAATAGTCAGTTACACTTGGGTATATCTAATTTTGACACAATTAATCCATTATTAACGAATAACAAAGAAGTATTAAATATTGACACAATTATATTTGAACCTCTAATTCAAATAGATGAAAACTATAAAACCAGTTTATGTCTAGCTAAAGAGTGTTCTAAAATATCTCCCACTTCCTATGTAATAAAAGTAGATAATAATAAAAAATGGAGTGACAATACCACAGTTACATCAAAAGATGTACAATTTACGATTGATAGATTAAAAGAAGGAAAATCAGTATATTCTTACAATGTTGAAAAAATTGCAAGTGTAGAAATAATAGATGCGGAAACAATAAAAATTAATTTATCACAAGAAGTACCTTTTTTTGAATATAATTTAACTTTTCCCATTTTACCAAACAATTATTATTTAGGAGAAGATTTTAATACTTCAACTAAAACCCCTATTGGAACAGGAATGTATAAAATTAGTAGTATAGAAAGTTCTCAAATTATCTTAGAGAAAAATGAAAACTGGTGGAATAAAAAAAGTAAAGATGCAAAAATTAATCAGATTGTTATTAAACTATATTCTGAAGTAGGAGAAATTTACAATAGTTTTAAATTAGGAAATGTAGATATGTTTACAACATCTACTACCAATATCGAAAATTATATTGGAACAATTGGATATGGTAAAAAAGAATGGAAAGGAAGAAATTTTGATTATTTAGCAATGAACTGTCAAGAAACAGTTTTGCAAGATGTAAATGTTAGAAAAGCAATTGCGATGTGTATCAATAAAGAAAATATCGTTTCTAGTGTATTTAATAATCAATCTTATGTATCGCAATTTCCACTAGATTTTGGAAGCTATGTATATAATCAAGAAAATACAGGAATAGCATTTCAACAAGAAGAAGCTAAGAAGCTATTAACTGACAATGGATGGACATATAAAAATAACCGTTGGCAAAAAAGAATTAATGGTAGTAATAAAAGGTTAGAATTTACTATTACCGTGCAACAGTCTAATACACAAAGAGTAGCTGTTGCAGAGAATATAAAAAGCCAATTAGAGCAAGTGGGAATAAAAGTAACAGTAAAACAAGTAACAGATAGTCAATATCAAACTATTTTGAATAATAAATCATATCAAATGATTTTAACAGGAGTATATAACTCTTATAGCCCGAATGTAGAAACTTTCTTAGGAAGTAATAATCTACAAAATTATGAAAATGCAGAAATATTACAACTATTAAATGAGGTAAAAGAAATAACAGATGAAAATACGCTAAAAGAAAAATATAAAAGGATTGTAGAAATATATAATGAGGAAATTCCTTTTATTAGTTTATATAGAAACAAACAAACTGCTGTAAAAGGACAAGAACTAGCAGGAGAATTAATAGGAAACAATTATTCAAGTTTTTATAATATTGCAAATTGGACAAGAATGTAAAAAAATAAAAATATCACTTGACAAAAAATAAAAATAGTATATAATCTCAAATTTGACAGTTGAAAAAGAGTAAAAGACTGATAGCCTTTGAAATGAAAGGCTTTCAGTCTTCAA
>CALWZX010000090.1 GCA_944386125.1 uncultured Clostridia bacterium
TTGTAATCCTATATCTGCACTACATATAACTCCTATTCCACCTTCTTCTGCTACAGCTCCTGCTAATTTATGAGCAGATACGCCTACTCCCATTCCTCCTTGAATAATTGGATATTTCGATACTTTTTCACCTACTCTAATTCCTTTTAACTCCATAACCTTTTAACCTCTTTTTCTGCAAGTTTCCTTGCCTTATTACAAAGTATAAAAAAAGATATAATCTCCATTTGCCCTTTGTTATTGGGAGATTATATCTTGATTCTTTATTTTTTTCTATTGGTATGACTGGTCAATTTTTTGTTAAGAATACTTTATTTTTAGCACAATTTTATCTTTTTTGGTGTTTCTTATTTTTTCTTCTATTACACATCTTCCTTTGCCTCTAATCGTTATTTTATCTTTTTCTTTTACTTCTTTGCTATCTTTTTTTACGATTTCATGATTGATAAAAACTCTTTCTTGTTGAATATATTGAGAAGCTATTTTTCTTGAACATTTGGCAAGTTCTGCTACTATATTATCAATACGCATAGAAGAAACAATTATCGTTTTTTCTTGTATTTGTTTTTCCGGAATTTTTACTTCTTTTAAAGGAATCTTCTCTATTTTAGCTTTTGCAAATCTTGTTAGATTCGGTAATTGATTTATCAAAAATTTTTCTATTGTTTCTTCTATAAAAATATATGCTCCTTCTTTTTCTACTAAAATATCGCCTACTTTTTCACGTTCTACTCCTAATTTCATGATAGCTCCTAAGTAATTCCTATGTTCATATTTCCCGTAATTTTCATTTGGTAGAACAATATATATTACTTTTATTTGGTTTTCTAAGTTTGGCTCTTTTTTAGCGATTTCTTCTAATTTTTTAGGATATACGATTAGCATTTTTCTTTCTGCATTTTCATATCCCCCATACCAAATATAGTTTTGTAATTTTTGTGTATTCACATATTGTTGTATTTTAGCTTGTTCTTCTTCTGTAAAAAAATGGGTATGTTGTATTTGCCCTCTTATGTTACATTGTCGTATTTTATCTTCTATTTGGGCTAAAATGATTTTACTTTCTTTTTCCATAATTCTCCTTACTTAAAAAGGTATAAATCTTCTAATTCTTTTACACTTCCGTGTGGTATAAATTCATCCGGATATCCGATTTTTTTTAAGTCTACTTGTATATGTTCTCTTACCATTAGTTCTTCTATATTACTGCCTAATGCACCTTTTACAATATTATCTTCCATGGTAATTACTTGATCTGCTTGTTTTAAGCTATTGACAAAACTTTTTTCATCCATTGGTTTTAAAAATCTCGCATTCCACACTTCTACTACGGCACCTTTTTCGAATTGTGTTTTTAATTCCATTGCCTTAGCTACCATTTTTCCTATGGCTATGATGCTAATTTTTTTTGTATTCTTTGGTATATCTGTAGGATATGGTATAATTTTTTCTGCTTTTCCTAATTTTAAAGGAGTATGCTGTGTAAAGGATATGTTGGTATTTTCGCCTCCTCTAGGATAACGAATAACTACTGGTCTTTGTAAGGTAATAGCATAAGTAAGCATTTGTTCTAATTCTTGGAAATCTTTTGGAGCCATAATGGTTAAATTCGGCACAATGTTAAAAAAGGACATATCGAAAATTCCTTGATGCGTTTCCCCATCATTTCCTACAACTCCTGCTCTATCTACACACATAATAACCGGTAATTTTTGTATACATACATCATGAATAACCTGATCATAACATCTTTGATAAAAAGAAGAATATATAGGTACTACTGGTATTAACCCTTCTTTTGCCAAACCTGCTGCTAATCCTATAGCATGTTGTTCTGCAATTCCTGCATCAAAAAAACGTTTAGGAAATTCTTGTTTAAATTGTGTAAGTCCTGTTCCATCTGTCATGGCAGCTGTTACCGCTACAATTTTTTTATTTTTTCTAGCTAGTTGTACTAATTTTTCTCCCATCACTTTTGAATAATCTTTTGTTTTTTTATGCATCGCTTCTCCTGTTTCTATTTGAAAAGCAGATGTGCTATGATATTTATCCGGTTCTTTTTCAGCTGGTTCATACCCTTTTCCTTTTTGGGTAATAATATGTACTAATATAGGGCCTTCTTGCTCTTTTTTGGCTAAATTTAAAACCCATTCTACTCTTTCTATATCATGTCCATCTACTGGGCCTAAGTATTTAAAGCCTAAATCTTCAAAAAACATATTCGGAATAACTAATTGTTTTAAACTATATTTTACCCTTCTTGCGGCACGTATAGTTACTGGTCCTATTTTGGGTACTTTTTCTAAAATTTTTCTAATTTTATTGTTCGATTTGGCATAAAATTGTTTCGTTCTCATTCTCGTTAAAAAGCGGGAAATTCCTCCTACATTCTTAGATATGCTCATTTCATTGTCATTTAATACAACTATGAGTTTGGTTTTACTATTTCCTGCATCATTTAAGGCTTCTAATGCCATTCCCCCTGTTAATGCTCCATCTCCTATTACTGCAATTACTTCATGTTTTTCTCTTTTAATTTCTCTTGCCCTTGCCATTCCTAGTGCTATGGAGATAGATGTACTACTGTGTCCTGTATTAAATGTATCATATTCTGATTCACATACTTTAGGGAAGCCTGCTAATCCATTTAATTTTCGTAAGGTAGACATTTTTTCTTTTCTACCTGTTAACATTTTATGCACATACGTTTGATGTCCAACATCCCAAATGATTTTATCTTTTGGCGTATCAAAAACACTATGAAGTGCAATAGTCAGTTCTACTACGCCTAAATTAGAAGCTAGGTGTCCCCCTGTTTTAGATACGGTTTTGATAATTTCTTCTCGAATTTCCTTAGCTAACTTTTCTTTTTCTTTTATCCCTAATTTTTTTAAGTCTTTAGGAGTATTCACTTTGCTTAGTATATTTTGCATATTTCCAACAACCTTTCTTTATATCAAAAGTAATAAAACACAAGTAGCCAAAGGTACTGTTAAATTATCGGTTCCTTTGATAGAGACTGCTTCTAAAACCGTTATAATAAGCGAAATCACTATACTTTTGATTGGCCAAAATTCTATTCTTGTAAATATCATATATACGGAAAGAATGATAAAAGTAACCAATAACATTGTTAGAGATCCTGCTACTGATTTTTTTGAATCTTTTATTTGATATTGTTTACTTTTTATTTTTCTACCAACTAAACCTGCTAGTCCATCTGCATATCCCATAACAAACGTAGCACATAATCCTATTGCTGGATTATGTAAGAATCCAAAGGTTACTATTGCCAAAACAAATAAAGAAATGGCGTAATATACTGTTCCTAATCCGTCTGGTTTTTGTCTTTCCATAGCTTTAATTAAATCTTTTTTATATGATATATAATTAATGATAATAAAGGTAAAAGGAACAATACATGCCCAAATTGCATTGTCAAAAAATATCATAGCAATAATCCACCAATTAGCAAGTAGAATATGAATAAATTTTCTAGACTCTTCTTCTCTATTTTTTAATAATAATTGTGCAACTCCTATAATGATTGCTACATATACATAAGATACTATGATTCCTATAATATTTTGCATATTTTTCTTCCCTTCTTTTTGGTTTTACTAAATTATATTATCATAAAAAATAACTTTTTTCTACAAAATCTTACATTTTTGTAATATTTATTTAAGAAAAAAATAGAGACTATATTTCTATAGCCTCTATAAAGTATATTTACTCCCATTCGATGGTTGCTGGTGGTTTTGATGTAATATCATACACTACACGGTTAACATGTTGTACTTCATTAACAATTCTACTAGAAACTTTTTCTAATACTTCATATGGTATTTTACTCCATACTCCTGTCATAAAGTCTGTAGTCTCTACAGCACGAAGTGCAACCGTATAATCATAAGTTCTTTCGTCTCCCATAACTCCTACTGATTTTAAATTTGTTAACACTGCAAAATATTGATTGATATTTTTATATAGTCCTGCTTTTTGAATCTCTTCTCTGAAAATATAATCAGCATCTTTCAAAATTTCTAATTTATCATCTGTTATTTCACCAATTACTCTAATAGCTAATCCAGGACCTGGGAAAGGTTGTCTATATACTAAGTTTTCTGGAATTCCCAATTCTAATCCTGTTTTTCGAACTTCATCTTTAAACAAATCTCTTAATGGCTCTATGATTTCTTTAAAATCTACATAGTCTGGCAAGCCTCCTACATTATGATGACTCTTAATTACAGAGCTTTTTCCTAGTCCACTTTCTATCACGTCAGGGTAAATAGTTCCTTGTACTAAAAAATCTACTTTTCCTATTTTTTTAGATTCTTCTTCAAATACACGAATAAATTCTTCTCCTATTATTTTTCTCTTTTGTTCTGGGTCAGTAACATTAGCTAATCTATTTAAAAATCTCTCTTTACAATTTACACGAATGAAATTGATATCATATTGTTTCTTAAATACTTCTTCAACTTCATCTCCTTCGTTTTTTCTTAATAGACCATGATCTAAAAATATACATGTTAAGTTCTTTCCTATTGCTTTTGAAAGTAAAACAGCTGCAACCGAAGAGTCTACTCCTCCTGAAAGTGCACATAAAGCTTTTCCATCACCTATTTTTTGTTTCAAATTTTTTATAGAATCTTCTACAAAAGAAGACATTTTCCAATCTCCTGCACATTTACATACTTCATAAAGAAAGTTTTTAATAACTAAAGTTCCATTTACAGAATGATTTACTTCTGGATGAAATTGAATTCCATACAACTTCTTTTCTCTATTTTCTATAGCAGCATTTGGGCAAGAAAGAGTATGTCCTATGTTTTTAAATCCTTCTGGTAATTCTGATACAAAGTCTGTATGACTCATTAAAAAGTCATTTTCACTAGTAAATCCTTTAAAAATAGGAGATTGTTCATCTATATAAACTTTAGTTACTCCATATTCTCTTTTATCTGCTTTTGCAACAACTCCATTTAGACTATATGTCATAAGTTGCATTCCATAGCAAATTCCTAAAATAGGAATTCCAAGGTCAAAAATAGCACTATCACATCTAGGAGCACCTTCACCAAATACACTCGCTGGTCCTCCCGTAAATATAATCCCTTTAGGTTGTTTTTCTTTTATTTTTTCTACTGAAATATCAAAAGGAACAATTTCTGAATATACGTTACATTCTCTTACTCTTCTTGCAATTAATTGATTATATTGACCACCAAAATCTAAAATTAGTACAACTTCTTTTTTCATTTTCTATTTTCCCCCTATTCCTTAATATATCAGCATTTTATCATACATTTATATAAAAGTAAAGACCGAAGATGTTAATCTTCGGTCTTTAAGGCAAATATTGCAACTGGATTTGGAAATTCCCGTCTAATAGCTATCATTTC
>CALWZX010000091.1 GCA_944386125.1 uncultured Clostridia bacterium
GCTGCTGTTGAGAAAATTTGAGATTTCTTAGTTGGTATAGTAGTATTTCTTTCAATTAATTTTGTAAATACTCCACCATATGTTTCAATTCCTAATGATAATGGTGTTACATCTAATAGTACTAAGTCTTTAACATCTCCTGATAACACACCACCTTGAATAGCTGCACCAATAGCAACACATTCATCAGGGTTAATTCCTTTATCAGGTTCTTTTCCTGTTATTTTCTTAACCATTTCTTGTACACATGGAACTCTTGTAGATCCACCAACTAATAATACTTTATGAATATCGTTTGCTGTAATACCTGCATCTTTCATTGCTTGTTCTACTGGTACTCTTGTTTGTTCTACTAAATCTGATATTAATTCTTCAAATTTAGCTCTTGTTAATGTTACATCTAAGTGTTTTGGTCCTGTGCTATCTGCTGTAATGAATGGTAAATTAATGCTTGTTTGTTGCATTCCTGAAAGTTCAATTTTTGCTTTTTCAGCAGCTTCTTTTAAACGTTGCATTGCCATTTTATCTGTTGATAAGTCAATTCCATTTGATTTTTTAAATTCTGATACTAAGTAATCTATAATTCTTTGGTCAAAGTCATCTCCACCTAAGTGTGTATTACCATTTGTAGCTAAAACTTCAAATACTCCATCTCCAATATCTAGGATAGAAACATCAAATGTTCCTCCACCTAAGTCATAAATCATAATTTTTTGATCTTGATCTTCTTTATCCATACCAAAAGCTAGAGATGCTGCTGTTGGTTCATTAATAATTCTTAAAACATCTAATCCTGCTATTTTTCCTGCATCTTTTGTAGCTTGTCTTTGGCTATCACTAAAGTAAGCAGGTACTGTAATAACTGCTTGTGTTACTTTCTGTCCTAAGTAATTTTCTGCATCTGTTTTTAGTTTTTGTAAAATCATTGCAGAAATTTCTTGTGGAGAGAATGAATCTCCATCAATATTTACTTTTTCGTTTGTTCCCATTTTTCTTTTAATAGAAATAATTGTATGATCTGGATTAGTAACTGCTTGACGTTTCGCAATTTGTCCTACTAATCTTTCTCCGTTTTTTGAAAATGCTACAACAGATGGAGTTGTTCTATTTCCTTCTGCATTAGGGATAACAACTGGTTCTCCTCCCTCCATAACTGCTACACATGAATTTGTTGTTCCTAAATCAATTCCTATAATTTTTCCCATTTTAAAAATCCTCCTTATTTTTAGTGTTAATCACTATTTATATATTTAAAATTAATAACTATTTAAATTGAACTTTTCTTTTAATTTTTGGATGTTTTTTTGATTTTTTTCCATTTCTTCTTTTGTCATTTTCTGTAATAGTTCTTCTCTTGTTAGTTCTGCCAATTTTCTATTAGATAATTCTTGATAACCTAATTCTTTTCCTATCCAGTCTGGTTTTAAAAAATTGTTTGCTTGTTCCTCATTTTGAAACTCGATTTCTAATGTTAATAAATCTTCCAATTGATGGTAGTATATATCTATTTCCGCTTTTAAATTATTTGCAATTGGAGAAACAATCCTTGTTTTACAAACTAGCTCACTTATTTTTTTAGAAAGTAATTGGTTATATTCTTCTTGGCTAATTCTATTTTCTATTTCATATTTTTTTCCTATTTTAGAATTGTTTTCATAATGAATGTCACCTGTTGTTTTTATGGTATATACATATATTGATTGCTTTTTATTAATAGGCTCTATTCTTCTAATTCTAATGGTTGTATGACTATCATGGTATAAATAAGCTTGCTCTATATAAACTATTTTTTCTATTTTCAGATTTTCTGGTATAGTTTCTATAGCATATTTTCTTTCAATTTCTTTTTCCATTTTTATTTTTCCTTTATATTAATTTGCTACTACCACCATAGAATGGCGAATAACTTTATTCCCTATTTTATAACCTTTTCTGTATTCTTCTTTGATAACCTTTTCTCCTAAATTTTCATCTACAACAGCACTTACTGCTTCATGATATGTTGGATCAAAGGTTTCTCCTAATGCATGTATTTCTTCTACACCATTGGCAGCTAAAACATCTTTAAATTGTTTCAACACTAATTCTACTCCTTGTTTATAACTTTCATCTTGTGTTGTTGCTTCTACAGCTTTTTCTAAGTTATCTATTACTGGTAGTAAAGATGTAAAAATATCTCCTACTAAAGAGTTATATAAATTTTCTCTCTCTTTAGTACTTCTTTTTTTAAAGTTATCAAATTCTGCCATAATTCTTTTTAATTGATCTTCTTTTTCTTCTAATTCTTTTTTCTGAAGTAAAATTGTATCTTTTAATTTACTTTCTTCTGTTTTTTCCTCATTTTTTGTTTCTTGTTTTTCCTTATTTTTAGTTAATTCTTCCTCTTTTTCTGCCATTTTATACCTTCCTTTCTTTTATTTTGTATCATTTGTATCATTTTGCTCTGGTTTATTGGTTTGAAGATTATTGTTTAATTTTTTACTTATATATTTCATTACAGAAATAACTTTAGAATAATTCATTCTTTTTGGTCCTATAATTCCAATAGTTCCTAATTCTTTATCTCCTACAGTATGTTTAAAGGTAACTATACTAAAATCTTTTAATTCTTTTTGTTCGTTTTCATCTCCGATATATACATTAATGTCTTTTGCCATACCAGAGTTTAACATTTCTAGCATAAGTTCTTTTGTATCTAATACATTGACAAAATTTTTTGCAATTTCTAAACTTTTAAATTCTGGTAAATCAAATGATTTTCCAGTTCCTTCATAATATACTTGTTCTTCTTGTTCTATTACCTTATTGATTTGTTCAATAATTGGCTTAATGACATCAATACTGTAATTAATTTCTGATAAGATATATTCTTCCATTGGCTTATCGATTTTATTTAATGGTTTTCCTTTTAATTTACTATTAAATAAGTTATTTAAAGTTTCTACTTGACTTTGTGTGATATCTTTTTCATATTTAATAATTGTTTCTTTTACTAAACCATTGTCTGTCATAATGACTACCATTAACATTCTTGAGCCTAATAATACAAACTTAATTTCTTCTATAATTTGTGTTTCTGGTCTTGGACCAATTGCTATGGTAGTATAATGTGTAATTTCTGATATAGTGGATGTTGTTATTTTTGTTAAATCTTCTATCTCATTAATTTTTGTAGAAAGTTTTTCTTGAATGTATTTGATTTCTTCTAGAGAAACATTATCATCTTTCATTAATTCATCCACATAAAAACGATAGCCTTTTTCTGAAGGTACTCTACCTGATGAAGTATGTGTTTTATCTAAATAGCCATTACTTTCCAGTTCTGCTAGCTCATTTCTGACTGTTGCACTGCTATAATCTAAACCATATTTTTTTACAAGTGCTCCTGAGCTAACTGGCTCTGCTGTATTGATGTATTCATCAATGACTGCTTGTAATATTTTTTTCTTCCTGTCGTCCACTATTTTCACCCCTTATTAGCACTGTTACTTGCGGAGTGCTAACTTGTTATATATTATATCCTTTTTTAGCAAAAGTCAATATAGATTGCTAATTTTTTTGTGAATTTTTTGTGAATTAGATACTATTCACTTGAAGAAAAAATTTTTCAATGCACATAAAAATATTGAACTTAGAAATAAAAGTTCAATATTTTACTTACTATATAATATCCAAATAAATAATCATGATTACAATTTCAAAAATACCAACACATAAACCAGTAATACCCATCCATCTGTTGTTCTCTTTTTCTTTATTAAATCCTGTAATTCCTATAATTCCTAAAATTGTAGCCATAATTCCACAAGGAAGACCTGCTACAAATATTCCTACAATACAAAATATAAAACTTAATAATGCACAAATGTTATTCTTTTTTTCTTGTCCTACTGTTGCATTTGATGGTTCTGTTTTTGTTTGTGTAGCTTGAGGTTCTTCGTTTTTTACTTCTGTAACTTGCTCTTGTACTTCTTCTTTTACTTCATTTTGATTATTTTCTTCCATATAAAACACCCTTTCTTTTTTTATTTTATACTACCCTATTTTTATGTTTTTGGCAAGTAGTTTATGTTATTTATTTTATTTTTTCTATTAGAAAAGTGATATGATTTACATAAATCACATCACTTCGTAGCTCTATTCATTTTTCCACCTCTAGCGTTCTTCTCTCGCTAGAACTCGTATATTCTAACTTACTTGGTTATTCTATTTTTCTACTATCTTATGTTACTACCTTTTCTCTCACAGCTCACAACTACATATATAAGCTGAACCTAAAACCGATTGCGCTTGTCGCCGCCAGGGGCTGTAAAGTAGCGGCGGTAAGCCGTGCCGTAGCCACTATTGTCGTAGTAACCCCCCTATGCGTGCAAGGGTACGCAAGGTCCGTACGGGTGTAGCTTGAATACTCTGTTGTCCATTCATATACATTTGATGCCATATCATTGATTTTACATACTTCATCTCCTATAGTTCCTGTATCTTTAAGGCTAGTATTGACAGATTTCTTATTGGCATAGTCTTCTCCTGTTGCCTCTTGAATGTATACTATAGCCGTATCCCATGCATAACTATTCATTAAATCACTTTTTACACTACTACTTTCACTATACGTATTTATTGATACTTTTGAAGCATTTAATTGGGTTATCCAATTCCACAAGGTTCCTTTTGTATAACTCATACTATCTTCTGAAAATCCATTTGATTGCTTACTTGCCGCTTTATAATTATTTATATTGTCTCCACTTGCAAAACTTGCCTCATATCTGGCTATATAATAGCCTCCATTTGTTTTTACACTATTGACAAATCCTGCTAAATCTTTTGCTGTTGCATTTAGTCCTACATCTTTATCATCACTTGCTACTCCTTCTCGATATTCTGATAATTCTGTATGATAAGAAATCGTTTCTTTTTCTCCATGCTTTAAATAATTTTCTGGCTTATCTTCTGTATATGCTGCTTGTACTAAAGTTGGCTCTCCATTTGTTGTTGAATTTCCAAAAGTGTACCTTCCTAATATAATTTCATTACTTGTACTTTTATCATCTTTTATAAATGTTCCTACAGGAATCCATACAAACTGGCTTCCTTGCACTGCCTCATCTCCTGATGCACTTACATCTTCAATTACTATTCCCTGTTGCACTGTATTTCCTGAATCTTC
>CALWZX010000092.1 GCA_944386125.1 uncultured Clostridia bacterium
AATGGTGCCCAATTCATTTTATGTAACTTAAAATGAGCAAAAAATAAGAGTCCACAATCTCTTGCGACTCTAATAAAATTTGTGGTTGCGGGGGTAAGACTCGAACTTACGACCTTCGGGTTATGAGATTTTATTACACTATATTTTCCCCCTATATCTTATCTACATCAATCCCCAGTTTTTTAAAATTTTCATTTATCTTTGTCATATCTCTGTACATTCCTTCAGTTAGTTCATATCTATAGTTTTCTCTTTCTATATTGATATTTTCATCTTCTAATTCTTTTTCAATATTGTATGGTACTTTTATAAATTGAAATGCTATTTCAGAATTGTATTCCTTGCTATTGTATTCCCCTTCTATAATTAAATAATTACTTTTTGTTGTTTCTAATACATTGCTATCCTTTGCTTTATTTCTTATGACATCAAAGGAATTTCCCACACTTCCGATATTAATTATTGTTTTATTATATATTTTATCCATATAAGGATGATGTATATGTCCATATATAACAACATCTGCTACATTTTGTGATATTGTATTTTCACTTGGTAAAAACATTTTATATTTTGTTTCAATACTATCTACATTTAATATTGCTCTATTATTAACTGTAGGTGTTGCATGAAATAATCTTACTAAACTTCCACTCATATAAAATTCATAACTAAATGGCAATTTTTGCAAATATTCTCTATCTTCTTTATTGATTAATGATTGGTTCCATTTTATTCTTTTTTGTTCTTGCTCAGGCAATTGGTCTAAATTTTTATGTTCCATTGAAAAATGTGCATCACAATTTCCTTGTAAAACCACATCGCAGTTTTCCTTTATTAATTCTAAGCATTCTTTTGGATGTACTCCTTTTGCTACAATATCTCCTAAACAGATAATTTTATCTACTTTTCTTTTTTTAATATCCTTTAACGTTTCTTTTAATGCTTCTAAATTTCCATGTATATCTGAAATAATTGCAATTTTCATTTTTTACTTCCTCTCTCTTTTTCAATAGTTCTTTTAGAAATATTTTCTTATATATTATATCAAAAGATGCTAAAAATCAATGTTTTGTGTCTTCTTCATAGAAAATTCTTGAAATTCATCTGCTATTAAAAAAAACGTTAACTTCTTCTATAGAATGCTAAAATTCACAAAAAAGTGCTCTATATTTTTTATAGAGCACTTTTTTATATAAAATTATATCCATTCCCCACGTCTCTTAATATAGATTTTCTTTGCTAATAGACTAACTAAACAGAAAGCTATTGCTATACCAAAAATCAATGCAATATATTGTATACCAATTGGAACCAATCCTATAATTGCTCCTAATGGTGTAGATGGCATTATTAATGCAAATATAATTAAAAGTATAGATGATGCATATACCCATTTATTGGCATTACTTTGTACAAATGGTGTTTTTGCCGTCCTAATAATATGCATTCCCAATAAATTAGAAACAATACTATAACAAAACCATATCGTTTGATATGTTGCTACTTCTCTTACTTGGAATATAAACCAGAGTGCAACAAATACTACTAAGTTGAATATTGCACTAAGTGGTCCCATAAATAACATAAAATGTTTAAGACTGTTGATATCTAGTTTTTTTGGCTTTTTCAAAACTTCTTCATCTACATTGTCAAAAGGTAAGGTAAATTGTCCTAAATCATATAATAAACCTTCTACTAATAATTGGATTGGTGTTTCTGGTAAAAATGGTAATGCTACACTAGTAACCATTACAGCCAACACTTCACCAAAGTTAAAACTTGCTGATAATTTTATATATTTCATTAAATTCGAAAAAGTTCTTCTTCCTTCTGTTACTCCATCTAATAATACTCTTAAGTCTTTTTCTAATAAGATGATATCTGCTGTTTCTTTTGCAATATCTACTGCTGTATCTACTGAAATTCCTACATCAGAATTAGTAAGTGAAGGACTATCATTAATTCCGTCTCCCATGTATCCTACTATGTTTCCTGCTTCTCTTAATAATCTAATAATTCTTGCTTTTTGAATAGGAGATAATTTTGCAAATATATTATTTTTCTTTAATAGTCTTTGTATTGCTGCGTCTTGTAATTTATCTAAATCACTTCCTAAAATAATATTTTTAGAATTAATTCCCACACGTTCACATACAGCTCTTGTTACTTCTGCATTATCTCCTGTTAATACAATTACACGAATTCCTGACTGATTTAATTTTTCTATAGATATTTTTGCACTTTCTTTTGGAGGATCTAAAAATCCAATAAATCCAAGTAAAGTCATATTTTTTTCATCTGTCACACTAAATTCTTTCTGCTGGCTACATTCTTTAATACACACAGCAATTACTCTTAATCCGTCTTTATTCATATTTTTACTAATTCTTTGAATATTTTCTTTAATTGCTTTTGTGATAGGAATTACATTATTTTGATTTTTTGCTGTTGTACACATATTTAAAATTTCTTCAACAGCTCCTTTTGTTATCATATATTGATTACTTGATTGATCTTGAACAATAATAGATAAACATCTTCTTGTAAAATCAAAAGGAATTTCTTCAATTTTTTTATAATCTTTTGTTAATTCATCTATATGATTCTCTAACCCTCTTTTTATAATTGCTTCATCAATGCTTCCTTTTAATCCTGTTTGAAATTGTGCATTCATATAAGCTTGTTTTAAAACACTTATATCTTCTTTTCCATATATGTCTAAATATTTTTCTAATACAATTTTATCTTCTGTTAATGTTCCTGTTTTATCTGTACATAAAATGTTCATAGCGCCAAAATTTTGTATTGAATCTAATTTCTTTACTATGGTTTTCTTTTTTGACATTTTTATAGCACCTTTTGATAAACAAGATGATAATATAACTGGAAGAAGTAAAGGTGTTATAGTGATAGCAATTGCTACTGCAAAAGTAAAAGCTGTTACTGTACTATGTTTCCACATATTTAAAATAAAAACAATAGGAATAATAATGAGCATAACTCTAATTAATAATTTGCTAATACTTTCAATTCCTTTTTGAAATGCACTTTTAGGTTTATCAGTACGAATTGTATGTGCAACTTTTCCAAAGTAAGTGGCATCTCCAGTTTTTATAACAACTCCTTTTGCACTACCAGATATAACATTAGTTCCCATGAAACATATATTATCTAAATCCGATACACTATCCATATCGTCTAAAGTTAATTGCGTTTCTACTTGTTTTCTTACCGCATCAGACTCCCCTGTTAAGGTAGATTGTCCTACATATAAGTCTTTTGCTTCTATTACTCTCATATCTGCTGGTATCATACTTCCTGCTGATAATAGTACTATATCTCCTAGAACTACTTGTTTTACAGGAATCTGTTCCTCTTTTCCATTTCTGATTACTGTACAATTTGTTGCTACTAATTCTTTTAATTTATTAGCTGCCTGGTTAGAACGATATTCTTCTACAAAATCCAAAAGTGTGCTAAGTACAATTAATACAACAATTACAATGATATTCGCATAGCTTGGTGTTTCTGGTAATGCAATATCTGTATAACATAGCAGTGCAACAATTCCCAATAAGATAATATTAAATGGTGTAAATAAACTTTCTAGAAAATAATGGTACCATCTTTTAGGCTTAGCTTGTTTTATTTGATTAATTCCATATTTTTGTATTTTTTGTTTTACTTCCTCTTGTGTTAATCCATCCTGTTTTACCTGAAATTTTTGTATGAATTCTTCCTTTTTATATGAACTTTCTTTTCCATAAAGTTTAGCAATATCTACATCTTCTTTTATGTTAGACATAACTATTGTCCTCCTATCTTTTGTTTATTATTTCCATTTATTTATTATTTTATATCATATAATTATTTTTTTCTCAATTATTTCATAAAAAAAACATGCTAAGTTTATTTCTCAGCATGTTTTTATTTTTTATTCTATTGGTATATATTTCTTTTCTGGTAGTTCTTTTCTTTCTTCTTTTTTAGGAATTTCTAGTGTTAGTGTTCCATTTTTGAATTTTGCTTTAACATCTTCTTCTTTTATATTATCTCCTACATAGAAGTTTCTTGAACATTCTCCTACATATCTCTCTTTACGTACATATTTGCCTTTTTCTTCGTCATTTTCTTCTTTATTGATGCTAGCGTGTACTGTTAAATATCCATCTTGTATTTCAATTTTTATGCCTTCTTTTTCATAACCTGGTAAATCAATGTCTATGATATATTTATCTTTTTTCTCCTTTATATCTGTTTTCATTAATTTACTTTCTCCTTCATTAAAAAATGGATCTCTAAACATTTCATCAAATAAATCAAAATCACGTCTTCTTGGTATCATCATCATAATAATCAACTCCTTTATATTTTTATGTGTTGACACTCGATGAAGGTGGCACATATTTTATTTAAGATAAAGTATCTTTATCTTTTTTCATATAGTATTATATACCCATTTTTAGCAATGTCAACTATAGAGTGCTAATTTTCACAAAACTTTCACATTTACATTTTGATTGGTATAATTTTACATTTATAAGCTTTACATAATTTTGAAATTGTGCTATAATTAGCATATTGTTTATATCTATAAAAATGAAGAATTATTTTCTTAATTTGGGAAACATACATAAAATTTTTGTGTGTAAACAATTTTAGAATAGTTCTTCTAAAAATGTACTATAAGCAAAAAAATTTACTGGAGGAATGTACTATGTCAGAAAAAATTAATTTAGCAAGACGGGAGAACAATGTCATAACAAGGAAAGAAGAAGATTCACCTAATAGCAAAATATTTGGTAAGTTTAACAAAGTTTTTGTTAGTGGAATGATTGAGACTGAACTTGAATACGACTTTCAATTTCGGTGGGAAAAATTCTACCGAACAACAATCGCTATAACAAGATACAGCGGAACAGTGGATTTAATCCCACTGGTTATATCTGATATGCTGATTAGTCAAGACACACTAAAAGAATCTCTCAAAGGCAAATGGGTGGAAATTACCGGACAGTTCAGATCCTATTGTAAATGTTAAAATAAAACTGATAGAAAAATTCAAAATAAAATTGATAGAATTCTATCAGTTTTTTTGATGAGT
>CALWZX010000093.1 GCA_944386125.1 uncultured Clostridia bacterium
TTAGCTAACGTTTGTGCTTCTACTCCTTGACTACTATCTACAACGAGTATTGCCCCATCACATGCAGCTAAACTTCTAGAAACTTCATAATTAAAGTCCACATGCCCTGGTGTATCTATTAGATTAAACTCATATTCCTTTCCATCTTTTGCATGATATTTCATTCTAACAGCCTGAGATTTGATTGTAATTCCTCTTTCTCTTTCTATGTCCATGTTATCTAAAACTTGACTTTCCATTTCTCTTTTAGAAAGAACCCCTGTCATTTCAATTAATCTATCTGCTAATGTGGATTTTCCATGGTCTATATGAGCAATGATGCTAAAATTTCGTATATATTGTTTTTTATCTTCCATCTTTTCCTCCACTTCTTTTCTCTACGCATATTTTACCATAAGTATTGTGAAAGTACAATACTTATGATAAAATAGAAAAGAGTTTTATTTTAAAGGAGACTAGCTATGCAAACTTATATTTCTCATAATGAAAACGATACTAAAAATCTTGCTATGGAAATAGCCAAAAAGTTACATACTGGTGATATTATTGTTTTAACCGGAGAATTAGGTTCTGGAAAAACAAAATTTACAGAAGGTTTTCTTTCCTATTTTCATTTAGAAAAAGAGATTTCTAGTCCTACTTTTACAATTGTTAACGAATACCATCAAAACGAAATTTCTATATATCATTTTGATGTTTATCGATTAGAAGATATTGATGAGTTTTATGCTATTGGTGGAGATGATTATTTCTCTCAAGGAATTAGCATTATTGAATGGGGAGAAAAAATTGAATCTATTCTACCTAAACCATATATAAAAATTTCTTTTGAAAAAGTAGATGATTCTACTAGAAAATTACTTATTGAACATATTGAATAAAAGAAAGGAGACTTCTCCTTTCTTTTATTGATAAAATATTTTATATCCTAAATATTCCTCTTGTTTAAAACCTGCTTCTTTTAATTTGTTTTCAAAATCAGTATTTTTTCTTTCTGGATATTTGATTGCATATACCATATCATCATGTATCTCTGCATAATTATAATAATATTTTCCATAATCTCCTTTAGTAGTATTTGCTTCCTGCTTTGTAGAGTTAAAATCATAAGGAGATTCCCTATTTGCAAGTAATGTATAAATATATGGTTGTACTGCATAGGAAATAATATCTATTCTCTTTCCTTCAAATTTTTCCAAGTACTGTGTTAATGGAATGATATCATGATTAAATGACATATTGGAATTATTCTTTCCATAAATACCAAAATAATAATATAAAAAACAAGTAGCACAAATAGTATATGCTAAAATAATTCCTATCAATATTTGTTTTTTCTTTTTTACTACATAAACAATTCCTAAAGCAGTAAAATATAGTAATAATACATATATACTATTAATTCTATTAATCGAAATATTTTGTACAGTTTTTAACGAAAGATAAAGAACTATAAAAGATATAGTCATTACTGCATCTATATGAAATGTTTTTTCTTTTATGCTTTTTCCAATTGCCTTGATTCCTTTCAAAAATCCAATAATAGCAAAAGGAATACTTATATAATAAATTGTACCAAATAGAGGAAATGCATTGTAATCATTAGCATCAAAGCCAAATAATTCTTGCAGGCTTTGAATAGGATGTAAAAAAATTTGAAAAATATTCATTATATTAAATTCTGAAGACCTATAATCTGGTATAATAGGAATTCCTATCCATTCAGCTGGCATTTTAGGAATCATTCCCATATTGACTAAATGAAACAGAATTAGTGGTATTGCAAAAATGATTATAGGAAATAGCATACATAGTAACTCTTTTATTTTTATTTTCTTTGTCCATAAACTATAAATTGCTAAAACGCATAACAATATAGGTACTGCTACATGGGCTAAAGCATAGGTATATAAAGAAATTCCCCAAATACAGCCTAATATTACATAATGCCACCATTTTTTAGCAATTAACATTCCATATATTCCCATGAACACTAAGGCTGACATTAGATTACAATCTAGTCCCCATCTTGATTGCATAATATGCCAAGAACAGATAGCTACTAATGCCATGAATAGTAATCCAAAATTTTTACTTTTATATTTTTTCCCTATAAAATAACTGAGAATCACAGTGATAATTCCCAAAATAGCTGCTGGAAGTCTAATAGTTGTAATGCTAAATCCAAATATCTTTATACATAGTGCTGCAAGATACATATATAATACACTTTGTCCTGAACCATAATTGATTAAATATATTGGATTAGGATACAAGTATCGATCTACCCCATAATTTGCATAACAATAGGCATCATATGCCATTCCAGCTTCATCTACATGTAATCCTTGTGGAATTTCTCCTAGGGCAATCATTCTTACTACTATAGTAAACAATAGTATTCCCCCAAAAATAATAACATGGTGTTTTTCTATCCAATCTTTTGTACTTTTCATTTAATAGTCTCCTTTTTTTCTTAATTGCTACATTTCCCACAATCGCTACAACCATTACAAGTTAGAATTCCCCCACAAGTTTTGCAATGTTCTTTATAATGTGGTACATATAATTCTTCTTTTCTTAATTCTCTTCCTAGTATATTATATAAATGATATGGCTTCTCTTTTCCTTTATAATTTACTCCCGCTTTATGCGCCATTTCTGCTTGAATTCTTTTATTTGGCAAAATATATATTTTTCCATCCTTCACAAAATGAGTTCCCGTTTCAATAAAACTAAACGTGATATCATATTTTTTACATTGCTCACTCAAATCTACCACCCATTCAAAATAGCAAGGACGATTCCCTTCATAATTTTCTCCTCCACAAATTACTTGCTCTATTTGTCCTAATTGTAAATATTTTTCTATTTGTATTGGTCCAATAAAAGGTGCTACCATAATTCCTTTATGCTTTGCAGGAACTTGTAATAAAATAGGAATTCTTTCTTCAGCCCTTTTTTGATTTTCACAAGTTACATTTAATATAACATTTTCATAACCTTCTCCCCAGTCTTTTGGCAAATTTTGTTGTATTCTATTTGCTCTTTTTGTCAATATAAAAAACTTAACATCACTTCTCTGTTTTATCATTTTCCATACATCTTCTCTCCAAATATCTGCCTCTTCTAAAAAGAAGTCTGATGTCATACAAATGCGAATTAATTCGCCTGATTGTATTTTATATCTCCCTTTCCTGTCTTTATGTAATGGATAATTAAAATTATTTTTCGTTTTATATATAAGGTTTCCGCTACTATTCATACGTTGTTTATCTAAAAAATACATATAGCAGTTTTGGCAACCTTCACTTATTTTTTTGCATCCATGCCAAGGATTCCATATATCATGCATTTTCTTCACCTTTACTTTTACGATTTTATTTTATCTAATTTTATTTTATAAATCAATATAAAATGAAAAAAGAATCCTCCTTCATCGTAATATAAAGAATTCTTTTTTCTCTATTTGATTTTAGTAATTATCATTTACAAAATCATCTACTATTTTTAAATTTGGATTAAAACCTAATAATACTTCATAATTTTTTATTGGATTTTTAGCATTCGGATTTTTATACAAATATCCTTTCATATCATTTACGTTACTTTGTCTAGTATCTATAAACAAAATAGCAGATAATCTGCTCATTACCAATTTTAATTTTCCTTTTACATATTTTTCATCTATTTTTTTATCTAAAAATGGAGTAACTACACTTGCCTTTATATTAGGCAAATGCAAAAAAGCTCTTCTAGCTATACTTCTTAATTGAATTTCTGAAGGCAACAAATTGGCTGGACAGACACAAATTAATAAAAAGGGATTGTTCTTAGTAAATTGAGAAGCATTTTTGATAAAAAATAATTCATTTTCTTCTGCCCATTTATATGGCGAAAATGTACAAGTAGTCATATATACTCCAGCTCTTTTCTTTATTACTTTTATGGTAATAGGAGTATC
Source organism: uncultured Clostridia bacterium (assembly GCA_944386125.1). GTDB lineage: Bacteria > Bacillota > Clostridia > TANB77 > CAG-508 > UMGS1663. The sequence goes on from CALWZX010000093.1 coordinate 3,965, forward strand.
TTCAATATGATAGCAAAAATTTTGTTGCTCTTGCATGGAACGGTTTATTATATCATTTTTAATAGTTTCATATGAATAAAATATATTCTCTTGTAACATTTTATAAGAACAATCTTTTCTTCCTTCTATCATAAATGTATATTGTAATAACTCTGGCTCATTAGATAATTTATATATCAACTGGTCTAATATATTATTAGGAACATTAAAGGTTTTTATATCAAAATATGTCTTTTTAGATCCAAAATCGAATTTTCCATCAAGAACAGGTTTACTTTTAGAAAGGGTTTGTCCCTCTCTTGTTTTCACTTCTTGCTTATATAATGCACCTCTATTAGTTAACCATGCATAGGCTAATAATTCATAAAATTTTCCTTCTGCATTTTTTGAAGATAAAAGATTGGATATACTTTCTTCTGCCCACTTTTTGTTTTGAGAATATTCTAATGCCCTTACAAAACTTTCTCTTAAGTCAGGATTTTGGTACAATTTACATAAGCAATTATATTTGACTATAGGAAAGTTATTAATGGTAATAGAACATTTTCTTAAAAATTTTGATTCACTTTTTAAAACATTTAACAAATCTAAACTCGTAATATTTTGCATTTTTTCCTTTCTACTTTCAAATTTAATTATTCAGACCAACTTTGCTGTGATAGTTCACTCATATTGCATCACTAATATTGTTTAGCATAGGTATATCCATCATCATTAACTATCATCTCAAATTCATTTTTATCCCCACATTTTATTTATAATATAAAAATATCATTGTGCAATTTTATTTAAAATTTATATTTGACATTTTCTAAATTTATGCTATAATAATTATAGGAAATGGAGAAACCACAAACATGGCTTTCCACGATATAGCGTAAAAACACATCTATAACGGTCAAATCACAGATGTGTTTTTTATTTATTCCTTATTTGTCCACTGTATAAATATAATTGCTAATAAGGCTACGTTTATGGTTGTTGAAATCATTAGTCCTATAATTAGAAACATTAGAAATTCTATCATAAACACCACCTCACTTTCCCAGAGTTG
>CALWZX010000094.1 GCA_944386125.1 uncultured Clostridia bacterium
TCTATTACCATTCTTTGTGTACTAAATCTTCCACCTGTTGTCATGATAGAGTTTTTCATTATTTTCATCCACTCTTGAGAAACACCTTGAACGTCTTGATTGTAATATGTTGGAATAATTTTATTTTCTAATGTTTCATAAATACTTTGGCTATCAGCTTCATCTTGTTCGTCATAATTATGATATTCTTGATTTGTTCCAATTGACCATCCATTTTCTTGGTTATATCCTTCTGCCCACCATCCATCTAATATACTAAAGTTAATTACTCCATTAACAGATGCTTTTTGTCCACTAGTTCCTGAAGCTTCCATAGGTCTTCTTGGCGTGTTAAGCCATACATCTACACCACTAATTAAATATCTTGACATAGCAATATTATAATTCTCTAATAAGAAAATTTTTCCTTTGAATTGTGGTTTTAGTGATAATTCATGAATATAGCGAATTAAATTTTGTCCTTCTTGATCTAATGGATGGGCTTTTCCTGCAATAATTAATTGTACTGGTCTTTTTGCATCATTCATAATTTGTGTTATTCTTTCCAAATCTCTAAATAATAAAGTTCCTCTTTTATATGTTGCAAATCTTCTTGCAAATCCTATAGTAAGAGCTTTTGGATTTAAGCCTGATACTATTTGGTTGATATCTTCATAACGATAATTGCATCTTCTTAAACGTGCAATTGTACTTTGTTTTACAAATTCTAATAATTTTTCTTTTCTTTGGCAATGTGCTTTCCATAACTTTTCATTTGGAATTTCTTCAATTCTATTCCATGTTTCATCTTTATAAATGCTGTCTTGCCAATATGGTGTTAAATATTCATTATATAAAGATTTCATTTCTGATGAAAGCCATGAACAAGTATGAATTCCATTTGTTACATAAGTAATTGGAGATTCATCTGGTGGAATATTAGGCCAAATATTAGCAAATAGTTCGCTAGACACCTCTCTATGAAGCTTACTAACTCCATTTTTCTTTCCTGCTATTTTTAAAGCTAGAATTCCCATGTTAAATCCATCTGTATCAGAATGATTAGGATTCATTCCTAACTCTAAAAATTCTTCTCTTGTAATACCTAAACGATTCCAGTAATCTTTAAAATATTTCTCTACAAGTTCTACAGGGAAAATATCATTTCCTGCAGGCACTGGAGTATGTGTTGTAAATACCGTTTTTGCCGATACAATATCTTTTGCTATTTTTAAAGAAACCTCTTTATCTTTCATGACATTTTTCATAAGTTCTATAGTTAAAAATGCAGAATGTCCCTCATTCATATGGTATACAGTAGGATCTAGACCTATTTTTCTAAGTAAACTTACTCCTGCCATACCTAATACAATTTCTTGCTGTATACGCATTTCTTGGTCTCCTCCATATAATGTGGTAGTAACATTCTTGTATTCATCTGCATTTTCTTCTATATCTGAGTCTAATAAATATAAATTTACTCTACCTACATGAATTTGCCATGCTTTTAAGTATAATCTTCTTTTTGGGAATTTCACATATATAATTAAATCATTTCCATCCTGATCTTTTACTGGTGAAATTGGTAATGAAGTAATATCTATATTATGATATTCTGTTTGTTGGTTACCATGACCATCTATTTTTTGATGGAAATATCCATTTTTATATAATAAACCTACCCCTACAAGAGGTAAACCTAAGTCACTTGCTGTTTTTAAATGATCTCCTGATAAAATGCCTAAACCTCCAGAATAGATTGGTAAAATTTGATCTAATCCATATTCTGCTGAAAAATAGGCAATTAAATCATTTCTATTATTAGGATAATTTCTAGAAAACCAAGTATTTTTACTATTCATATATCCATCAAAATTATCTACCATTCTATCATATTGTCTTAAAAACTCATTATTGTTGGCTGCTTTTTCTAATTGTTCTTGTGATACTAATTTTAAAAATCTTACAGGATTTTTTTCTTGTTTTTCCCATAAATCTCTATCTATCTGTTTAAATAATCTCAAAAATTCAGTATTCCATGACCACCAAACATTATTTGCAATTTCTCCTAAACGATTAATTCTTTTTGGCAACTGTGGTTTTACTGTTATTTTATTAAATATAAACATTGATTTATTCCTCCTTAGTAACTTTTTTATTCCTTTTGTTTTCTTACGATTATATTATCTATTAACTTTATACATTTGTCAAATGATTTTAAGAAAAAATTTATTTTTTTATTTGTATTCTTCTATTACATAATTTTTCATAACTCATAACACTATTTAGCAAATTCATTATAGGGATTTTTTCTTGTTCATATAGGTACATTTTTTTTCTTAGTTTTCTTCTTACATTTCTATATTTAGCATATTTACCTTTTTTATCCCTTCCTAAAAATATAAAATTATTGGTATTTTTAAATATTCTTGTTTTCTTATTTAATGTTAATTTTTCATGTTTTAAAAATTGTGTTATTTTTTCTAAACACTCCTTCAAGTACTGCTTAGAAGGATGAAATAACAGGAAATCATCTTGATAACGCACATAATAGGAAATATGTAATTCTTCTTTAATATAATGATCTAAATCATTCAAATAAAATATGGCAAAAACTTGACTAGTCATATTTCCTATCCCCAACCCATTTTCCTCACTATCAATTATTTTATCTATGATTTGTAATGCATCCTTATCTTTTATTTTTCTTCTTATTTTTTGTTTTAATATTGTTTGATCTATACTTGCAAAATACTTACTTATATCACATTTTAATATATAATATGTTTGATATTTTATTTTACATTTTCTTTGATATGATTGAAATAGTTCTAATCCCTTTTTAGTTCCTCTATTTTTTATACTTGCCACATTTTCTGGAATAAGACCTGGAAGTATAGCAGGATATAAAATATATCTAGCTACTAAATGATTAATTACTTTATCTTGTAAACTTTGACTTACAATTCTTCTTTCCTTTGGTTCATATATAGTAAACACATGATAAGGACCCACTTCGTAGTTTTTATTGCTTAATGTTTTATAAATTTGTGCTACATATAAACATTTATATTCCCTATAATTTCTTACTTTTCTTTTATTTTTTGTATTTCGACATACCTCTTGATATACCTTCAAAATGTTTTGCATATTACATATTGATTCATATAAATTTTTCTTTCTTTTCATGATTATACCTCTATTCCTAGAAAATATACTAAAAAAATAAAAAGTAGCCTATCCTAAGTTTAGACTACTAAAACAGTTCTAAAATAAATTCCCTTTCGTTTTTTACTACTAACAAATTTATTTATCTATTTTTTGTTTATACTATTTCATATAGTAAAGGATATAGTTTGTTTCTATATTATCTATTATACAGCCTTGACTGTATAACCATAGTGTATAGAAGCTACGGGGCGCACCGCAAGCCCATTGTCATTCTCGTTACCATTCGAGTTGCATAAGTTGTTGCCTCCGGATTACGCATTGCCGTTATTGACAGCACCCGGACCCCAGTTTGCATTGGACGAATTGATATTGACTCCAGGCGAAGCGAGCCACTGACAACTATACCCTATTATTCCATTTTTTGTACTATACTTTTTCTCCATCCTTGCAAATACCTTAAAATATCATTCATTTGATTGCCAAACTTAATATATCGCTTAGCATTAATAATTTTTTTATCATAGCAAAGATTTAGAAGAAAATCTAAAATTTTGATTTTACACATTATTTCTTCTATGCAATTTATTTTTATTTCTTTATTCGTTGAAATATTGGCTTGGTATGCTAGTTCTAGCATATCAAAACTGATATCTTTAATTCTTTGTTTTAATTCTATATCTTTTCTTGGAAAATTATCCAAGTTGGTATCTAAGTAAATAATCAATTGTCTAATAAAATGAATTGTACTAAATTTTTCTTCTTTCATGTATTTTTTCTTCCACTTCTGTTATGAATGTTTTATCATCCATATTTTCTAATAGATATTGATATATTTTTTCAATTCGCATTTTGGTACTAAATTTTTCTTTTCCTTTTTCATAATATTTCTGATATGTATTCAAATTTTTAAAATTTTGTTTATCATCTACTTCATAATTATGTCTTTTATCTAATATTATATAACTAATTTTTTTATTTTCTAATTGATTCAAAATTCTAGCTAATACTGAACTTGGAAAAGAACAAGAATATATTTCATTTTTTAAAATATTAATTTTATAGTTGAAGAGATAAGAAAGGATATAAGAATCTCTACCGTAGCAATAATAAAAATTTCCTACATGAATGAAAACTATATAGTCTTCATGAATCTTTTTTATATTTTCTACAATATTAATAATTCCCATCTTTTCATTCTCTCCTTTGTATTTTTTGCAAATTCAAGAAGTCCAAAGGCCTTCTTGAATTTTTTAGCTCTTCTCCGATGTAAATGTCAAGTGAAAAATGTACTTTTTTTCCAGTTTCAAAAATGTACGAAAATTCCAATTTAAAATATATACTTTAGAGGGGAAATCCCCTCTAAAATTTTAGAAAAATTTTTCTTCTCTATAATCCTTTTCTAGCATAACATCCTTTTTATTACAATGATATGCTAAATAATGTAATTCATCTATAATCTCTTCTTTTGTAAGTTTATGTTCTAAAGCTGTTATTCTATCTATTGCTACATCTACATATATTATCATTTCCCTCACTGTCATCTTAAACACCTTCTTTTTCTATATTTCTTTGCATCTCCACATTTCTATCTTTTATTCTATATGATTGTCCTTTAATTTTTATTATGTGACT
>CALWZX010000095.1 GCA_944386125.1 uncultured Clostridia bacterium
ATTATACCAACTACTATCTGTCCAACTTGTCTCTTCATAACTACCCATCTCTGTGTCTGTTGGTTCTGTAAATTTAACAGGCGTCATTCCATCTATTTGTTCTGGGGCATTTGGTATATCTTCTTTTACTGTAACTTGTCCTTCTATTTTTTCTTCTAGTTCTTTTTGCAAATCGTTCATATAACTTTGTGAGTTGACTTGCATTTCTTCTGTTTGTTTAGCAGCTTTTTGTGCTTCTGTGATAACACCATTATCTCCTACTATCATACTTATACTTACACCTGCTAATATTATGAGTATAATTAGGGTTACCAATAATGCAATTACTCATTTTTATTCTTGCTTATTTAATATCTATCATATATAATTGTTTTATAAATGTAAAATTTATTTATAATAAAAGGGGGAAAGAAAAAATGATTGATTTTACCAATAAAACATTAATCAAATTAAAACCAACCAATACTAAAGAAGGACTCGCAATTGTAGGTGATATTTTAATTCCCAATGAAGAAGTAGTATTTTCGTTTTCTTCTATGCGAGATAAATTAATTCTTACTAATAAAAGAATCATATCTGTAAATGTTCAAGGTATTACTGGAAAAAAAGCTGATTATACTTCTATACCTTATTCAAAAATTCAAGTGTTTTCTTTAGAAACATCTGGTACTTTAGATTTAGATTCTGAATTAGATGTTACTATTAGTGGTTTAGGTACAATTCGATTTGAACTAAGTTCACAAACAGATATAAAAAAACTAAATCAATTTTTAGCGACATCCATTCTATAATTCTTTTTAATAGTATAAAAAATCCTAAAACTTTTATTATTGGGTGTTTTAGGATTTTTTATTTATTTTTATATAAGAATAATGGATACTGCCTATACAATCTTTATTACAATATTCTCTTAAGAATTGATATATAGTATAATTCTAAAAGTTACATTCTTGGTAAAATCTCCAGAATAATAATTATCTCGAAAAGCCGTATTCGTATCTTTATAATTACAGCAACCTCCTCTATTAGTACAAGGATTCGCAGCAATGTCTGGAATTTCATTTGAATATTCCGTTGTCCATTCCCATAAATTAGATGCCATATCATGAATTTTACATACTTCGTCACCTATTTTCCCCGTATCTGCTAGTTCACTATTTACACTCGTTTTATTAGCATAATCTTCATTACCTGCTTCTTGTATATATACTATTGCTGTATCCCATGCATAACTATTAATTAAATCACTTATTACACTATCACTTTCGCTATATGTATTTATAGCAACTTTTGAAGCATCTAATTGATTTATATAATTCCATAAAGTTCCCTCTTCGTAATTCATATTATCTTCTGAATATTTTGTTGATACTTTACTTGCGACTTTATAATCATCTATACTCATTCCACTTGCATAGCTTGCTTCATATCTTGCTATATAGTAGCCTCCATTTGTTTTTACGCTGTTGACAAATCCAGCTAAATCTTTGGCTGTTGTGTTCAATCCTTCTGAATCACGGCTTGCTACTCCTTCTCTATATTGTGGATATTCTATATAATATGAATCTATTATTTCTGATTCTCCATATTTTAAATAATTTTCTGGCTCGTCATCTGTATATGCTGCTTGCACTAGTGTTGGTTTTCCTTTGAGTTCTGAATTTTCAAAAGTGTATCTTCCTAGTATTATTTCTTTACTTATATCTCCATTATCTTTTTTAAAAGTTCCAACTGGTATCCATACAAACTGACTTCCTTTTACTTTTTCATCTCCTGATGCTGATACATCTTCTATTACTATTCCTTGTTGAACAGTATCTCCCGAATTTGATGCTACTTTAAATCCGGCTGGTATTTGTATAATATTTCCATGTTCATCCTCTAATGGTGTCTTTGTATCAAACACTTCTCCACTTTCTTTTGCTTGTTCTATTTCACTTTTTTCTTCTGGCGTAGTCACTCCTCCTTGTATTACTCTATCTACTTCTGCCGTGATACTATTAAATGCTATTTGTGTGTTTACTTCTGCATCGTGCATAGAGTTAGCACCTTCCCTAGCTTTCTTAAATATTCCTTGGTCTCCTAGTACCATATTTATACTAACTGCTGCAAGGATAATTAAAATCACAAGGGTTACCACCAAAGCTATTAGAGTTACTGCTTGTTCTTTCTTTCCTTGGTACATACTTACAACTCTCCCTCTTCCTTTAGTTTTCTCTTTTTTCATCCATTTATACTTTTTACATTATATATTATTCTTTTAGCTAAATCTATAACATTTCGGTTACAGTTTGATTACATTTATATGACACTTTGCTTGTAACTTATCTTTTTTTGTGTTACAATAATACCAGTCAAAAAGAAAGGAATGTATCTATATGATAATTAAAAATCCTCAATTTACCATTTCTGCTGTTTCTCCTAAACAATATCCTCAAGATAACTTACCTCAAGTTGTTTTAGTAGGAAAATCTAATGTAGGGAAATCCTCGTTTATTAATACATTAGTTAATCGAAAACGCCTTGCTCGTACCAGTAGTGAGCCACGGAAAAACAAGACAGATTAATTTTTATAAAATGGATGAGCTGTTTTATTTTGTAGATTTACCAGGCTATGGTTATAGTAAAATGTCAAAAGAAGAACAAGTCAAAGTAGGAAATTTTATTGAAGAATATTTACAAAAAAGCAATGATATTTCTTTAATCATTTTTTTAATTGATATCCGTCATGATCCCACTGCTAATGATAAGCTAATGTATGATTACATTGTTAAGTGTAATAAGCCATGTATTATCATTGCTAACAAGGCTGATAAAATTGCTATTACCAAAGTGGATGATCAAGTAAGTAAGTTACAAGATATCTTAAATCCTTTGAAAGATTATGTCTTTTTGCCTTTTTCCTCTGAAAGAAAAGTTTATACTGAGCAAGTTTGGAAAGAAATAGAAAAATATATCTAAGCACAAAAAATACATGAGTTCTCTCATGTATTTTTATATTTTCTTTTTTCTATTTCTTTAATATATTCTTTATCTTCTTTAGATACCTTTTTTGTTATTATTTTTAAAGCTTTTGGCCTTTCTAAAGTAATGATATGGTCACACCCAACACATTTTAGCTTAAAATCTACACCAACTCTTACTATTTCCCACAATTTGCTTCCACATGGATGTTGTTTTTTAGTTCTTACAATATCTCCTATATGATATTCCAAATGTATTCCTCCTTAAAGAGCTTGTATTGCTGTTTTATATCTTTTCTGCATTTTTTCTTTTCCTAATACTTGCATAATTTCATATAAATCTGGTGTATTGCTTCTACCTGTTAGTGCTACTCTTAAAACCGTGCTGATATCCCCTACATGTCCTTTTGGCCAAGTTTCTGGAGACTGTTTCCATTCCTTTACCTCTCTTGCATAGCCTAGTTTTTCTGCTAAGTCTTTTATTTTATTAAACCAAGTTTGCTTATCATCATTTGCATCATAATACTCATTTATATATGTAGTTACTATATTCGCAATTTCTTCTTTATCTGTTACCTTTTGATATTCATAATTTACTTTTTGATTGTAGAATTCACTATCATACATATAAGAAATATTTTGATATACATCTGACCATTTAGCAATATCTTTTCTTGGCTTTGCATTTCCTCTTTCTATTCCAAATACTTGCATAGCATAATTTTTATCTTGTAATAATTCTTCTAAGTGTTTGTCATATACTTTTGCCCACTCTAAAGTAGCATCATATATCTGCTCTGCTGTATATTTAGAAATAACAGTTTTAGAAATATCTAATATTTTGATAATATCAAATAAAGCTCCACTAACACTCATTTTCTCAATTTTAAGCTCAAAATCATCTAACGATGCATTAGGATTTGCTTTTCTCCAACTTTCAAAATTAGAGTTAGCAATATTTAATAGATATTCTACTACGGCTTCTTTTGGTATACCTTGTTCTACATAGAAACTTACAGAAGCTTCTGGGTCTTTACGCTTACTTAATTTTCTCTTTCCTCCATTATCTTCTTTCATAATTGGTGAAATATGAGCATATTTTGGAGTTTTAAATCCTAATACTTGAAATAGTTGTAAGTGTAATGGAATGGATGATAGCCATTCATCTCCACGAATAACATGAGTTGTTCTCATAAGATGATCATCTACTGCATGTGCAAAATGATATGTTGGAAGTCCATCTCCTTTAATAATAACTGCATCTTGATCATTTTCTGGGAAATCCACATTTCCTTTAATTAAATCATGATGTTTTATTTTTCTTTCTTCATTTCCTGGAGACTTTAAACGAATGATATAACTTTCTCCATTTTTAATTTTTTCTGCTGCCTCTTCAACTGTTAGATTTCTACATTTTGCCCATACACCATAATATCCTGGTCTAATTTTTGCAGATTCTTGCTTTTGTCTCATTTCATCTAAATCTTCTGCTTTGCAAAAACAAGGATAAGCTTTTCCTTGAGAAATTAAGTATTTAGCATAGGCTTGATATATATCTTTTCTTAAAGATTGCTTATATGGACCATAATCTCCTATTTCGTTTTCTTCATCAATCATTCCTTCATCTGCTGATAAACTAAAGTCCTTTAGAGAATTGATAATACCTATAACCCCATTTTCTACTTCTCTTTTTTGATCAGTATCTT
>CALWZX010000096.1 GCA_944386125.1 uncultured Clostridia bacterium
AAGGAATAAATTTTTGTTCAGTTATTTTCTTTAAACGAACATATCCTTTAGAAAGCCCTTTTCCAGCAATGAATAAGTTTCCAGGATAACCACATGGTATTAAATTATGATAATGATTTAACACATAAAGTTTTGTATTATCAGCAGGAATACCAATAGGCACAGATGCATATTTTTGAGAGTCTTTTTTAGTATATTGATAAATCATACATCCGACAGTAGCTTCTGTAGGTCCATATTCATTAAAAATAGCAATATCAGGATAAATATGAGTGATTTTTTCACAAATTTCACAAGTTAAAATATCTCCACCAACAATTAACTTTTTCAAACTATTGGAAGGTGTACAGTCCAACAATAAAGAAAGGTGTGCAGGTGTTAATTTAATAATTTGTGTTTTCTCATCTGATAAAATATTTTGTAAAATAATTTGTGCATTTTCTCCTTGATAGATATATAAAATATTTCCAGAAATTAAAGGAGTAAATACAGATGTAACTGTCAAGTCAAAGGAAATAGAAGAATATAAAGGAAAGTTACATATTTCTCCTTTTACATATACTTTATTTGCCCAACTAATATAATTACATAGACTTTCGTTACTTATTTTTACACCTTTAGGATTTCCTGTAGAGCCTGAAGTGTAAATAATATAGGCTAAATCTTTTAAAGTAGCACAATTATAGTCAATAGATTGATAGCGATTCAAAGTAGTATAATCAATAACAATACTTATATTTCCTAAGATATTAAGTGCATGCAAGTTCTTTTCATCTGTTAAAATATGTTTACAACGACTATTTTGAACAATATATTCAATTCTATTAATTGGATATGATGTATTAATAGGAATATAGCAACAATTTAGTTTTAAACAGGCAAGAATACTAGTAACTAAATTAATACTATTATCAAAGAATAAACATATTTTATCTTTAGGCTTTATGCCTTTTTTTAGAAGAAAATTACATAAATTATTAGCTATGTGATTTAATTCTTCATAAGTTAATTGTTTATCTTTCTCACAGATGGCAATTTTCTCTGGATTTTTAGATACTTGTTCTTCAAATAAGTCGATAATAGTTTTATCTATACGAACTTTTTTCTTAGGATTATATTCATTAAGTAAATAATCTTTTTCTTTAGGAGTGACAACTTCAATATCATCTAGCAAAATATTAGGGGTATGTAATATTTGTGAAATGATATGTAAAATTCTTTCATGCATCTTGGTCATATCTTGTTTAGTGTATAAATCGGTTTGATAATCATAAGCAATATTAATAAATCCATCATCATTAGCATCAAATAAATGAATATCTAATTCATCACATGTTGCTTGAGGATGAGTCCAATATACTTCAAATTCTTTTTGATAAGTATTTTTATTAGTTTTGGTATTCTGAAAAGATAACATAATGTTATATAAATTAGGTATAGAATTATCGCTTTTCCTTAAATATTCTAGAATAGATTCATAAGGGTATCTTTGATGACGAAGCATACCTAAAGTATGTACACCCATTAAATTAGCAAAATGCGTAAATGAAATTTGTTTTTCCATATGAACAGGGAAAGGAATAGTGCTAATAAACATACCACAAGTATTTTTTTCTACAAAGTTAGTTCTATTCAAAATAGGAGTGCCCATAACAAAGTTTTCTAAATTTTTCACTTTTCCTATATATAAAGCATAAACGGCCATAAAAAAATTAAATAAAGAAATTTTATTTTCTTTTGTATATTCTTCAATCTCATGTAATAAATCTTGTTTGATATACTCATGAAGCCTTTCTGACTTACAACTAGTAGAAATATCAGATGTTTTTGTAGAAAGAGTGGCAATATCAGGAACATCTATAAAACAAGATTCCCAAAATTCTTTATCAGATAAAAATTTTTGGCTATTGATATATTCAGTTTCTGTTTGAATGTAATTCAAATAAGAAAGCGGTTTTTCTGTTGGTATTTCATTATTTAATAAAGAGGTATAAATACTCATAATTTTACTTGCAACCAAATTAGTAGTACAAGCATCACTAACTAAATGGTGCATGTTAAAAATAAGTCCCCCACAGACATGAGGAATAGAAAAGAATTGAGAATGAAATAAAGGCGAATGAATTAAAGAAAATGGTGTATTAACTATTTTTCTTTCAAGTTCATGTAATTCTTCTAAAGAGCGTAATTCGCAAATCTGTTTATTAAAAACAACAGATTTTGAAAAATATTGTTTAATTTCATGATTCTCATTAAAGCATAATTGCAAGTGAAAAGCATCATTCTGCTGTATAAAAATTTCTACTGCTTGAATGAATTTTTCAAAATTTACTTCATTATCTATCTTTAAAGTTCCACAAATATTATTAACTGGTGTATTTTTATAAAATTGTTCTGTTGACCAAATTAATTTTTGTGGATTAGTTAAATCGTAATATTCAACATTATCCATCATAATAATCCTTAAAACCCCTTTCTTCGATATGTCTATTATATTCATAAAATATAAAAAAATCAATGTTTATAGAAGAAAAAAATGGGAAAAATATACATAAAAGTTTAAGGAGGATTTTATGAAATTTCAGAGCAAAAAAAATTATAAAATAAGACGTTTTTTGCAGATAGTGAGTATTATGATTTTAACTGCAATCGCAAGTATTTTATTATATAATATGTATCAGAATATTCAGGTTACTCCCAATAATGACATGCAAATAACAGGAACAAAAACCTCACAGGATTTACAAAAAGTACAAGAAAATAGTATACAAATAGCAGATATGGTAGAGAAAGTTACTTCTTGCGTTGTAGGAATTTCAAAGATAAAAGATGCAGGAAATACAATATTTTTAAATGATGGAACTAGTAAATTAGGTTTAGGAAGTGGAGTAATTGTTACAGAAAATGGATATATATTATCTAATGAACATGTAACAGGAGCAAAATATAGTAATTGCTATGTAACATTAGAAAATGGAAGAACATATACGGCAAATGTGGTTTGGTCAGATGAAAATTTAGATTTATCTATATGTAAGATTAATATGAAAAATTTACCATATGCAATTCTAGGAGACTCCGAAAATGTAAGAGTAGGAGAGACAGTATATGCTATAGGAAATCCAATTGGATATGAGTTTCAAAGAACGGTAACTTCAGGAATTATTAGTGCTGTCAATAGAACTATTAAGGTAGAAGAAAATGTACAACAAAATGGACAAGAAGAGGTAAAGACTAGTTACATGGAAGATTTAATTCAAACAGATGCAACAATTAATAAAGGAAATAGCGGAGGACCATTAATTAATACAAATGGTGAAGTAATTGGAATAACTTCTGTAAAGATTACCTCAGCAGAAGGAATTGGCTTTGCAGTTCCTATTAATTCTATGAAGCCTATTATTGAAAGTTTTCAAAAACAAGGAAAATTTGAGGAAGCAAGTTTAGGAATATTTGCTTATGATAAAGAAATAATTCCTTATGTAGCGCCAGATATTCAGTTAGATAAAGGAATTTATGTGGCACAAATAGCTTTAGATTCTCCAGCCTCTAAAACAGATTTAAAGGTAGGAGATGTTATAGAAAAAATTGATGATTTATCACTTACGAAAATGTGTGATCTAAGATGCTATATATATACAAAAAAACCAGGAGAACAAGTAACTTTAACAGTATATAGAGATAAAAAAGAAAGACAGATTGTAATAACTTTAGGAAAAAAATAAGCAAACTTTACTTTGAGAAAATGATATGATAAAATGAGACAAGTAAATTAACAGATAAATTTAGGAGGATAATGGAAAATGTATGAATTAATTTTAGCATCTAAATCGCCAATTAGAAAGAAAATGTTAGAAAGAGAGAATATCCCTTTCGAGGTTATAGTAAGTGATGCAGATGAAACACCAGACTTATCCAAAAGTTTTGGAGAACAATTAAAAGAAATTTCTATGAGAAAAGCGTAAGTAGTTTTTGAAAGAACGATAAATAGAGGGAAAAGAGTAATTGTTGCGGCAGACCAAAATATTGTATTTCGTAATACTATGTATGGAAAGCCAAAAACTCTTGAAGAGGCTAAAGAACTAATCCAATCTATGTCTGGAAATAATGATATTTATGCATATGTTGGTAATGCTATTATATATGCTGATGGGGATAAAATATTGCAGGTAATTAATAATTATGATATTTCCAGAATGCGTATGGATAGTATCTCAGAAGAACAATTAAATAATTATGTAATGAATAAAAAACCGCTAACAAAATGTGGAGGAATTAGTATTGATGACGCAGAATTTCTTCATTTAGAAGAGGGAAAAATGTCAACAGCTTGTGGGATGACAATAGAATATTTGCAAGACTTAATATCTACCTTTACAAAATAAATTTTGTAAAGAATAAAAAATAAGAGAGTATTACAATTAATTATTGTAGTGCTTTTTTATGACCAAGAATAATAACTGAAATGAAATAAAAGCAGAATATCTTTTTAGATATTCTGCTTTGGTGTGCCTGGAGGGATTCGAACCCCCGATCTCAAAGTTCGTAGCCTTGCATTCTATCCAGCTAAACTACAGGC
>CALWZX010000097.1 GCA_944386125.1 uncultured Clostridia bacterium
TATATTCTATTTTTTCTTTTGAAAAAAACTTCGGAGGTAATAAATTTGGATAAATTAGTAATAAAAGGGAGTTCACGCTTAAAAGGAGAGGTTTCAATTAGTGGCGCAAAAAATGCAGCTGTAGCAATCATTCCTGCCACTTTATTAATTGATGGTGTTTGCACACTTTCTAACGTTCCTAATATAAGTGATGTAAAAATATATTGTAATATTTTAGAATCTTTGGGTGCAAAAATTACATGGATTAATCAAAATGAATTAACTATTGATACAACCGACATTGAATGCACAGATGCATCTTTAGAACTAACTAGTAAATTTCGTGCTTCATATTATTTACTTGGTTCTTTACTTGGAAGATGTAAAAAAGCACAAGTAGGTTTGCCTGGTGGATGTAATTTAGGTGCACGTCCAATTGATCAACATATTAAAGCTTTTGAAGCTTTAGGTGCAAAAGTAGATGTTTCACAAGGAAAAATTTCTGCTCAGACAAAGCAATTAGTTGGTACTTCTATCTATATGGATGTTGTTTCTGTAGGAGCAACCATTAATGCTATGCTTGCATCAGTTCTTGCAAAGGGTACAACTATTATTGAAAATCCTGCAAAAGAACCTCACATTGTTGATGTTGCAAACTTTCTAAATACAATGGGAGCAAACATTCGTGGAGCTGGTACTGATTCTATTAAAATTGTAGGTGTTGAAAAATTACATGGTGATACTACATATAATATTGTTCCTGATCAAATAGAAGCAGGTACTTTTATGTTTGCTGCTGTTGCTACTCAAGGAGATATTGTTATAAAAAATTGTGTGCCTGAACATTTAGATTGTATCTCTGCTAAAGTTACAGAAATGGGAGCTAAAGTAGAAATTGATAGGGATTCTATTCATGTTGTTTGTAATAAAAGACCAAATAAAGTTTCTATTAAAACTTTACCATATCCTGGTTTTCCTACAGATTTACAACCACAAGCAGGTGTATGTTTAGCTTTGGCAAATGGTACTAGTATTATTAACGAAGGCATTTGGGAATCTCGTTTTCAATATACTGCTGAATTAAATAAAATGGGAGCAAAAATTACGGCTCAAGGTAAATCTGCTATTTTTGAGGGTGTAAAAGAGTTATCTGGCTCTCCTGTTTCTGCTTCTGATTTACGTGCAGGTGCAGCTCTTATTATTGCAGGTATTGCAGCAAAAGGTACTACTGAATTATATAATTTAAGTCATATTGATAGAGGTTATGAAAATATTGAGCAAAAATTTAGAAATTTAGGTGCCAATATTCAAAGAGTTACAGAAGAAATTCACTAGCAAAGGAAGAAAAAAAATGTTTCAGTTTTGTAGTTTATACAGTGGTAGTTCTGGTAATTGTTCTTTAATCCAAACTGATACTACTAATATTTTAATTGATGCAGGAGAAAGTTGTAAAAAAATTACAGATGCTTTATCTTCTTTACATATTACTCCTGACCAAATTGATGCAATTCTTGTTACCCATGAACATAGTGACCATGTTAAGGGATTAGGAACTTTTTCCAAAAAGTATGAAGTTCCTGTTTTTGCCAATAATGAAACATGGGATGCTATGCCTTCTCAAAAAGAAAAAATTGCACCTTCACAAATTCATACTTTCTATGTAGGGAAAAATTTACAAATAGGAAATATTCAAATAGAACCTTTTTCTATTCCCCACGATGCTGCTAATCCTTGTGGATTTAATATTTTTTATGAACAACAAAAAATAAGTATTGCAACAGATATTGGGCATTTAGATAGATCTATTTTACAAAATTTATGTTATAGTAGTTTTATTTTATTAGAATCTAATTATGATCCTAATATCTTAAAATGTTCTCCTTATCCATATTCTTTAAAGGAACGTATCGCCGGGCCTAATGGACATTTATCTAATGATATGGCTGGAAAAGTAATTTCCTATTTGACAGATTACGGATTAAAAAATGCTATGCTAGGTCATTTAAGTAAAGAAAATAATTTTCCAGAACTTGCTTATAAAACTGTATTAGAAAAGCTAATTGAAAATCATGCCAATGATAAAATAGAGCATTTATCCGTGGCTATGAGAAATGAACCTAGTAAAGTAATTCAAATTGGATAGGAGCTTGTATGTTACATATTTATATTTTATGTGTTGGTAAATTAAAAGAACAATATTTAAAAGATGCTTGCTTAGAATATCAAAAACGTTTATCTAAATATTGTCATATAGACCTTATTGAACTTCCTGATGAAAAGATTCCTGATAAAATTAATGAAAAAATTGCTTTAGAGATAAAAGAGCAAGAATGTAAAAGAATACTTGTTAATATTCCTAAAGATAGTTACGTTATTTCTTTAGATTTAAAAGGAAAGCAATTTTCATCTGAAGAATTTTCTGAAAAAATAGAGTCTATCAGTTTTATAAATAGTTCCATTACTTTTATTATTGGAGGAAGTCTTGGGTTAACCAATTCTATTTTACAACGTTCTAATGAACTAATTTGCTTTTCAAAAATGACTTTTCCTCACCAATTAATACGTGTATTTTTATTGGAACAAATTTATAGAGCTTTTAAAATTTCTCATAATGAATCTTATCATAAGTAATATATGAGGATTTTGTAGAGGGTGGGGCTTTTAAAGTGTTTGTTAATGGACAGATAATAAAAAATTCAAATATTCTATTCTTGGGGGCATAAAATATTGTAACACTTCCCTCTACAAATATAATAACAATTTATGAAGAAACTTTTAGTTTCTTTTTATTTTTCTTTTTTGATTTTATGTTCGAATCTAAAACGAATTTTTCTTGAATTTGAAACTCGATAATAATAGCACATATTCGCTCTATTATTTTTTTTATCAAAAAATATATTGAAAAAAATATAATGATTTCAAAAAGCATATATTCCTTCCTTGATTTAAACTGTTATTAGTTTACTATAATTTCCATTATTTGTCAACAAGTTTTTTACGACAAAAAACTACATAGAACGACAGATGCAATCATTCCTATTAAATCTGCTATCAATGCAGCAACCAAAACAAATCTAATTTTCTTTATTCCTACACAACTTGTATATATAGCGATTGTATAAAAAGTTGTTTCTGTTGACCCCATAATAGTGGATGCAATCATTCCAATATGTGTATCTACTCCAAAAGTTCTCATAATATCTGTTGCAACAGCAGTAGAAGCACTTCCTGATATTGGCCTTACTAGCATAAGTGGCATAATTTCACTTGGTATTTTAAAAAAATTAGTAATAGGAGAAATGCTTTGTATAATAATATCTAATATTCCTGAACTTCTTAAAGCACCTACCGCTACGAATATGCCTATTAATGTGGGAAAAATATTAAATACAATTTCTATTCCTTCTTTAGCTCCTTCCAGAAAACTATCATACACTTTTTTCTTTTCCATTATTCCATAAACAATAATTCCTAAAATAATCATTGGCATAGCAGCAGAAGATACATAATTAATCAGTTGCATAGTTTACCTCCTTTTACTTTTATCTAATTGAATCAAAATTTTTGTTGCAGTAACTCCTGCAATTGCTGCCAGAATAGTGGCACCCCATACTGGTAAAATAACCCCTGTAGGATTTTGAGAGTTTAAAGATGCTCTGATTGCTATAACTGTTGTGGGAATCAATTGAAGAGATGCGGTATTGAGAACAATAAACATTGCCATAGAATTCGTTACCGTATCTTTTTTTTGATTTTCTTTCTGCATAGTTTTCATAGCTTTTAATCCTAGTGGCGTAGCTGCATTTCCTAGTCCTAAAATATTTGCTATTATATTTAAAGAAATTTCTTGTTTTGCTTGTTCATTATGTTTTAATTCTGGAAATAAGAAATTTAATGGTTTTCTTAACGCTTGACTTAATTTATCTACTAAAGTAGTACTTTGTGCTATTTTCATAATTCCATTCCATAAACAAATAGTTCCTAGAAAGGTTATTGATAGTTCTACTGCACTTGCAGTAGATTCAAAAATGGAATTATTTACCTTATCTATATTTCCTGTTATAAGAGCATAAATAAATGATATAATAATAAAAATAGGCCAAATTCGATTTAACAACTTTTTCCCTCCATTTCCTAAAAAATGTTTATTCATTTTGTAACTTTTTATGATTTTATTATTGTTTTTTTATAAAATTTGTGATATTATATTGATAGTAAATTTTGTCGAAAAATGGCATATAAAGGAGGATATTGTAAATGAAATCAACTGGAATTGTTAGAAAAGTTGACGAACTAGGAAGAGTTGTTATACCAATCGAAATAAGAAACCAATTTAATATCGAAGAAAAAGATCCAATAGAAATATATGTAGATGGTTCTTCAATTATTTTAAAAAAGTATGAAAAAACTTGTTTATTTTGCGGAAGCAATAAAAATTTAATTAGTTATAATGGTAAATTAATTTGCCAAAAATGTATTGATAAAATTTCTGATATAGAAAATAAATAATTTTTTAATACTCTAAAAGGTTTCATGAAAATGATTACCTTTTATTTTTTAT
>CALWZX010000098.1 GCA_944386125.1 uncultured Clostridia bacterium
CATATCCTACAACAGCTTGCTTAATTTGTAAAGGTGTATATTCATAAGTAGGTATACCGAAGTCTACAACCCACTACTAAAATTACTCCTCTTGCTTGTGCTACATTAATAGCTGTTTTTGCATTATTATTAAAAAATAACTCTTCTACAGATATAGCATCTGGGTGATAGGTATGTATAATATCTTCTAAATCATTATTTAATTTCAATAACCTTTGAGGGAAGGATTCTCCCGCTTTTGTTAATACTGCTCCTGAAGTAATTAACTGAAATCGATTTCCAATATAATCTATAATACTGTACCCAGTAATTGCAAAACCTGGGTCTATTCCTAATATTCGCATTGATTAAACCTTCTTTATATGATTATTCTAAATATTTCTGCCACACTCCATGCTTGATTAAAAGCTCCTTTCGATTCATATGGCTTTTTAGAGTCATATATTTCAGCAATACCTTCTATTGTTTTTCCCTCTTTTAATTCTTGCATAAAAGTAATTTTTGTATTATTCACAAATAATTGTAATTTTTCTTCTAGTTCTTTTTTCTTTGCTTTTGTTTTTTCAGCTTGCATAACATGTTGTAAAGCATTGTAATATAACCCTAAAAGCCATGGCCAAGTTATACCTTGATGATAACTCATGTCTCTTCTAAAGCTATCTCCTTCATATACTTCTATATAATTTTCTTCTCCTTTTGCTAGAGTTTTTAGTCCATATGGTGTTAATAATTTCTTTTCTACTGTTTCTAAAATTTCTTTAGCGATGTCACTTGAAGGATCAATTACAGGATAAGTCAAAGATAGACTAAACAATTGATTTGGTCTTATTTTTGCATCTCCTAACACATCATAAAGACATTTTCTTCTTTTATTATAAAATTTTTCTGCAAATGATTTTTTGCATTGACTTGCCATTTTTTTATATTTTGCAGTGCTTTCTCCATTTAAGGCAGATAGCTTTTCCATAATTTTTAAAGCATTATACCATAAGCTATTGATTTCTACTGCTTTTCCATTTCTTGGTGTAACTGCATATACTCCAACTTTTACATCCATCCAAGTATTTTGCGTATTTGGTGTTCCTGTAGAAATTAGTCCATCTTCTTTATCTAAAAAGATATTGTTTCCATCTAATTCTATTCCTTTTGCATAGTGTGTAATAATCTCTTGCAAACTTGAATACATATTTTCTTTTACCCATTCTATATCCTGCGTATAATCTATATATTTTTGTACCGCTTCAAATAATAGTAATGATGCATCTACACTATTATATAAAGGGATTCCTTCCTCTTCAGAATATCCATTAGGTACAAGTCCTTCTTTCATATCTCTTATAGCAGTCAACAATACTTCTTTTGCCACTGAAAATCTTTTTGTTTTTAATAAAATACCTTCAAAAGCAATTAAAGTGTCTCTACTCCAATCTGCAAACCAAGGATAACCTGCAATTAATGTATGCAAATGTGTATTTTTTCTATAAACTACAAAGTTATCTGAAGAAATAAGGTAACTTTTAATTAAGTCTTGTTCCCCTTGTAAATTAGCATCATACATCAAATTGGTTAATCGGGCTATTTCACGGTTAATCATCGTTTTTACATCATTATTTTCTATTGTAGTTTCTACAGAAGCAACAAATGAAATTTCTTTTGTTGGTAATTGTTCTAGAATATTTTCTTTACTATCATAAACTCCTCTAGGAATTTCTACTTCAAATCTTCCTGGAATCACTAAGTTTTCTTCTGCTACAAATCCTCTCTTTTCTTCTTCCATATAAAACATATTACAAAATCTATCATTTTCATGAGGAATATACTTTGCATCTTGCATATATAGAAGTATTGGTTTTCCATGATTAATTTTAACTGTTACTTGCCTATCTGTTTGCTCTTGTTCTACCACAAAATCCTCTTGAAAACTTTCTTTATGGAAGTCACGTTCATTCATAAGAGGTGTTACTATTAGTTTTACTTCATGATTAGCATTCCAAATTTGATAAAATACTCCTACTGTGTTCTTTCCATATTCCATACATATATATTTTTTTATTATAACATCTTCTATTTTATAGGTATATATTGGAATATAATTTTTTTCAAATTCTACTAAGTATTCAAAACCACGTGAAATATAATCTTTACACATGTTTGCATAAAGATTATATTTTTTTCCATCAATGATAACGCTTTCATCTAATTTAGATAAGATTAAATGACGGCTAACAGGTGGATTATAAGAAGCTACTAACAATCCATGGTATCTTCTCGTATTAATTCCTAGTACAGTAGAGCTTGCAAAACCACCTATTCCATTAGTTATAAGCCATTCTTTTTGTATTCCTGTTTCTAAGTTTAAGTTTGTTAATTTCATTTGTTTTTTCCTCCATATCTTTGGTAATTTATTTTTTCTTTTTTATCTTTTTATCACTTTCTTTAATGGACTCTATTCTTTCTTTATACTTTTCGGAAAATTTGCTTCCTTTTTGTGTTGTCTTTTTCTTAGTTGTTTTTGGTTTTGTTTTACTTTCTTCTTTTGCTTTTCTTTTAATTTGCTTTTTACTTTCTTTTGCACGCTCATGTAACATGACATATTGAGCATCATTTTGCATATCTCTAAATTTCATATCTTCGCAAATTAATTGTATAATAGCAAGTGCAATTCCATCTGGATCATGTCTTACTTTTTCTCCATCTACACAAGATAGGTTTCTTTGAATTAATTTAATACCCATATCTTTCACTTTTGAAGTATCTGCTTCTAATAACTCTGCGCCTTCTTGATTATATTTTCTAATAAATTCAGGTATAATTTCTCCTGTATCATAAATACAATAATCAATAATTCCTTTTCCTGCATGCTCTTCTATTGCCTTTATATGGTCAGATAACTTATAGTCATCCGTTTGGCCAGGCTCTGTCATAAGATTACTAATATATATTTTAAATCCATTATTTTCTTTAATTGCTTTGGCTACACCTTTTACTAATAGGTTAGGAATTACGTTTGTATATAAACTTCCTGGTCCTATAATAATAGCATCTGCTTTTTGAATAGCCTCTATAACTCCTGGTGCTGGTGCACAATGATGAGGTTGTAAGAAAACACGATTGATTTTGCTTACTTTATCCATAACTGTATTTAATATATTTTCTCTTTTTTCTACAACTGTACCATCTTCTAATTCTGCACAAATATGCATTTCATCTAAGGTAACTGGATATACTTTTCCCGTTATATTTAATATTTCTGAACAATTTTGTACTGCTGAAGAAAAATCTCCTAATATACGATTCATTCCTGATAAATAAATATCCCCTAAACATAAAGATTTTAGTTTTCCATCAGGATATTGATATTCCATAAAAGTTTTCATCATAGTTTCGTTGCTAGAAAGAGCTACGATACTACTCTTTATATCATCTAAAGGTAAGGTTGCTAACTCTTTTCTTGAATCTGTAATAGCCTCTCCATAATCTGAAACGGTAACAATTGCTGTAATATTGTTTGTATAATTTTTTAATCCTTTTAGTACAGAGTCTAATCCTTTACCTCCTCCTATTACTACAATGTTTGGTCCTTCATCATATACTTTTTTATTAAAAATTAAAGATTTTACATTTCCATTTGTTTTTTCTTTTCTAGTATCTGATTCTTGCACTAATATTTCTAATGTTCTTTTTTGCATGTATATCATACCAATAACTACAAAAGCAAATCCTACAACAAATGAAACAATAATTACTGCTAACTCTTGAAAACCTAATTGTTTTTCAACTAATAGTTTTGACATTCCATAACATGCAAGTACAATACCTAAAATAATTAAAACTATCCATCTTTTTATTTTTGTTTTAGAATTAAACCATCTAAAAAATCCTTTCATGCTTACCTCCTAATTATTCTCCTACTACTTCTACTTCTAACTCTATTACTTTTCCAAATTTCTCATATACAGTTCTTGTAATATGTTCTACTAGTTGTAATACATCTTCTGCTGTTGCTTCTCCTATATTTACTATAAAACCTGCATGTTTTTGAGATACTTGTGCTCCTCCTATTGTATATCCTTTTAATCCTGCTTCATCTATTAATTGTGCAGTAATAAAGTTTGTTCCTCTTTTAAAGGTACTACCTGCACTAGGTAAATCTAATGGTTGTTTTTCTTTTCTTGTGTTTGCATATAATTGCATCTTCTCTTGAATTTCAGATGTTTTTCCTCTTTCTAACTCTAATATGCAAGATAAAATAATTTCTTTACTATTCATAAATCTACTATGTCTATATGCAAATTGGCTGTCTTTCCCTGGAATAGTATGTATTTTTCCCTCTTCATCCATATAAGTTACTTCTTTTATGATATCTTGAAATTCTTTTCCAAAGGCTCCTGCGTTCATGCGAATAGCGCCACCAATTGTTCCTGGAATTCCAGCTGCAAATTCAAATCCTGCTATTTCCTGTCTAAGTAACACTCCTCCTAAAGCTCCTA
>CALWZX010000099.1 GCA_944386125.1 uncultured Clostridia bacterium
ATACCCTTCTATCTATGAACAAATATAGAAAAACATCCCCTTTTATTTTCATATGAAGTGACTTCTATTAGAAGAAGTCACTTTTTAGTTGTAAACTTGATATCCATAAATTCTGTCCGAATATCAGGGTATGAGGAAAAATTTACATATATTATAGAATTATTTCTATTTCTTTAATTATCTTTTGGAATAACTACTGGACGAAAACCAACATCAAAATCACTACTACCATCATCATAGCCAAAATAAAATCTTCCCGCAAGTGAAGCATCCCAGAAATGACCACCTCGTCCATTAAAAGCATAATACAAGCCCATAAAATGCGAGGCATCATTTTCCCAAGCAGTAGTACCACTTCCTGTCGTGGATATTTCTCTTACTCCGTCTCCATATATTTTTGTGTTTTTTGTATAATTGCTATTGCTTGCTACATTTAGGTTTTTTTCATTATTTTCTATTGTATTATTATCTACACTGCCATCATGTGGATACACCATAGTATATTTTGTACTTGTTGTTTTTAGTACATCTCCATTATATGCTACAGATGCACCATATGTTAATAAAACTTCATTATTATTCGCTATATAAGATGCTGTCCTTTCCCATAATCCCCCTAATAAGTCATATACTCCTGTCATATTTCCTGTACTAGAGGCTGTTACTCCTCCTTTTTGGTTCCATGAATACATGTTTCCTTGTGTTGTTGGCGTATTTCCTGATAGAGCTTTGATTTCTTCTATTTTTATAACTGTCTCTTCTGCATCAGCTAAGCCTTGTGTCATTCCTGTGATTCCATATACACTATCTACTCCACTTTTTCCTGCTGTATTTGTGATTTCTCTCTTTTTTCCTCCACTATTTAAGTTTGCATTATTAATAGCTATATCTCGTCCATTGGTTCCGGTATTTACTGTAACTTAAATAACTTATCATACCCCATTCACTACTTTTTATTAGATGTGTATCTGATGAACTCGTGGTAAATCCATATATATTTCCAGTTTCATTTATTGCTTTACATATATTATAGGCATCATTATGATTAATGTAGTTCATACTATAAGTCAATGGTTGAAATACAGGATAACTAATTTGGGGGAAATTTCCTTCATAAATTCCATCTAACCAATTTCTAGCTGGCTGTGTTGAATCGTATGTTAGTCCTGTTTCTATCATTCTTACCCATGATGTATCTTCTGTATAACTTACAGAACTCTTCTTACTTGGGGTTTCATTATTTCCTTCTGGAAATCCTGCTTCAAATTTTGCTACATACATTCCTGTAAGTTCACTATCCCAGCCTCCATTGGCAAAGTTAATGCTTGTTTCATTCGTAAATGCTGGATGTACATAAAAGTCACTTGTTGTATCTACTGTTTCCTCTACGGTTGTTTGTCTCTTGGCTGTTTTTAGTTCTCCGTTTTCATAGTAAGTATCGCTTGTTCCTTCTAAAAATCTTACTTCTATTGTTCCTCCCTCTGATTTATTTTCTGGGTTGTTGTATGTTATTTTATATGCATATCTGGGTATCCATACCCACATACTTCCATCTTCACTTTTGGTATTAGCCCATTTGCTTTCGCTATAGTCATACCAAGTATTATCGTTCCAATCCGTTTCTTGTACACTTCCCATTTCTGAATCTGTTGGTTCTATGAATTTAATTGGTGTCATACCATCTATTTCTTCTGGGGCATTTGGCGTATCCTGGCGTAATTCTGGATTTTGTGTATTACTCCCTGATATAATTTTATCCATTTCGTCTGTAATACTATTAAACCCTGCTTGAGTGTTCATTTCTGCATCATGCATACTATTAGCACCTTCTTGTGCCTTCTTAAATATTCCTTGGTCTCCTAATACCATATTGATGCTGACTACTGCCAAAATGATTAAAATAACGATTGTAATCACCAAGGCTATTAAAGTTACCGCTTGTTCTTTTTTTATTCGATTCATGTTTCTCATCTCTCCCATCTTTTCCTTTAGTTTTCTCTTTTTTGCTTCTTTTATACTGCTTCTATTATATATTATCCTTTTAGTTAATTCTATTACTTTTCGATTACATTTTGGTTACAGTTGTATTACATTTTTTACCTGATATATAAATCGTGTCAATGTAAAAATATAAAGCACCGTAGTTTGATATTACAGATGAGGGAATAAATCAAAAAATTTGACATATCATAAATTATGTGCTAATATATATATAGCTAGCAAGCAAATTATTAGTTGATGTATGAACAAGAAAAGACCAGGAAGCTGTCAAACTTTTACCTGGTCTTTTTCTTTGCTATTTACTTAGTTGTTTTACTATGTAGTAAATCAATATAAGCTCTAGCAATTCTAGCAAATTACGCATTGTGTATGAACCTCCTTTCTTCGAGATTTCCTCGTAGAAGGATAGATGTATTATAAAGTAGAAAATGTTAAAAGTCAATTCATCTCCTGAAAATACACTCTTAGTTAACAAGTACTTTATTTCTGGAGAATAAATAAAAAAATTTGACATATACTAAAAAATATAGTATACTATATTTGACGTCAAGGAAAATGTTATTCAAATAAAGACAAAAAAAGACTAGGTGCGCATACCTAGTCTTTTTCTTTAGTCTTTACTATCAAACTTATCTAATATTAGATAAATGAAAATAAGTACTAAAAGTTTGATTATGTTATTCAAAATAAAGACCTCCTTTCTTCGAGATTTCCTCGTAAAAGGATGAATGTATTATAAAGTAGAAAATGTTAAAAGTCAATTCATCTCCTGAAAATACACTCTTAGTTAACAAGTACTTTTTTCTGGAGAATAAATTAAAAAAATTGACATATACTAAAAAATATAGTATACTATATTTGACGTCAAGGAAAAAGTTATGCAAATACTATAAAAAAGACTAAGAGTGCAAGTCTTAGTCTTTTTCCTTTTAGTCTTTATTGTTAAATTTATCTAATATTAGGTAAATAACAATTAAAACTATTAGCTTTAAAAAGTTATGCAAAGTACTAACCTCCTTTCTTCGAGATTTCCTCGTAGAAGGATAGATGTATTATAAAGTAGAAAATGTTAAAAGTCAATTCATCTCATGAAAATACACTCTTACTTTCGTATAAGAGTGTATTCTTGTTATTTATCATTTTTGTCATCACAACATACATCTTCTTGTGGTGGTTGTATTTTTACTTTTGGTGTAGTATCTATTGGTGTTGCTCCTTTTGTCCCTAATACTTCTGCTGCTACGCCTAAAGTCGCTGCAGTAGATGCTAGTTCTGTAGGAAGAAATATCTTAGTTGCTCTTCCATCTCCTACTGCTTTTAATGCCTCTAATTTCTTTAAAGTAACTACATTTTCATCTATGTGGGCATTTTTTAAAGTTTCTAACCCTTGTGCCTCTGCTTCATATACTAAGCGAATAGATTCTGCTTTACCTTTTGCTAATGCAATTTGTGCATCTCTTTCTGCTTCTGCTGCTAATATTTTTGCTTGTTTATCTCCTTCTGCTCTAGATACTACAGATTGCTTATGTGCTTCTGCTTCTAATAAGGTTTGTCTCTTTTCACGCTCTGCCTTCATTTGCTTTTCCATTGCTTGTTGTATTTCTTTTGGTGGAACTATATTTTTAAGTTCTATACGGTTTACTTTAATTCCCCATGCATCAGTTGCAGCATCTATAATTTCACGCATTTGGCTATTAATAATATCTCTTGAAGTTAATGTTTGGTCAAGTTCTAAGTCACCTATCAAATTTCTTAATGTTGTTGCTGTTAAATTTTCTAATGCCATAATTGGATTTTCTACTCCATATGTAAATAACTTAGCATCAAATATATTATAGTATACTACTGTATCTATTTGCATAGTTACATTATCTTTTGTAATAACTGGTTGTGGCGGAAAATCTGCCACTTGCTCTTTTAATGATACTTTTTTTGCTATTCTTTGTAATAATGGTATTTGAAAATGTAAACCATTTTGCCATGTTACTTGATAACTTCCTAAGAATTCTATAACATAGCAGTTTGCTTGTGGTACAATTTTTAAGCATAAAATAAGAATTATAAGTATCAAGATGATAACTACTACCATAATCATTCCCCTTTCTTTACTCTTTTATATTAACATAATTTTATGTGTTTTTCAATGTTTATTACTATAATTGGTATTTTGCTTATAAAAAACGATTCTCTATGATTTTTATTTTTTAGTAAAATCAATTTTTTATATTATTTTTATGGTTTTAATGC
>CALWZX010000100.1 GCA_944386125.1 uncultured Clostridia bacterium
AGGCAAAAGAAAAAATGTAGGTTTTCCTACATTTTTATGTTGGAAAAAAACTACATTTTTATTATCTCATAAACACTCCGAAGTAGCTTAACTAAAATTTGGGTTTTCTGGAAATGTTGGTTCTGTTTGATCTTCTATTCTTTGTAATTGATTTTGGCTGATATTAGATTTTAGAGAAACTACGGGGCGCACCGCAAGCCCATCGTCACTCCCGCTACCATTCGAGGAGCAAAAGTTGCCTCCGGATCCCGCATAGCCGCCAGAGACAGCACCCGGACCCCAGCCTGCATCGGACGAATAGATATAGACTCCAGGCGAAGCGAGCCAGTAGCTCTTACTAAATCCGGTATCACTCTCTGTTCCTGCAAATAACATATCTTTTACACGGTCATTAATATATGTTGATGCATAAGGAAACATATAGGCTGTTCCTTCTACTACGGTATCTTCACTTACTGGTGTTCTACTAATGATTCCGTCTATGTTATAATCTTCACCTTGTTTTAGTGTATAACTTTGTCCTACAAGGCTTTGTGCTCCTTCTACTGCTGTTCCATCCTCTACATGAGTAATATTTGCTCCTTCTACTTTTACTCCACATGCTAAACTAATATCTTCTATTCTTGCACTTCTTGCTTCATCTGCTAAATTATTGGCATAAATGCTACAGATATTATCTAGTTCTTCTTCACAATTTAAATAGCTTTCTGCACTATATAAATAGTAAAATGGATCTATTGCAAACGATGGTTTTTCTTCCTCTACACTCAATGCCATTTCATTTTTCTTGATAGGACTTCCTATGAGAACTAAATGTTCTTCTCCCTCTCTTTCTTCTATTCCCAAAACTCTCCATTTGGTTTCGTTACTTACTTCAAATACTTGCTCACTTTGCTCATCTGTTATATCTGAAAATTCTTCTTGTAGTGCTCTTTTCATTCCTGTTTTTGTTCCAGAACTTACATATGTTCCGCTACTTGGATTTGTGTAATTTACATAATCTCCTGGATGTAGATGTTCTGCCCTATTTTGGCAATTTGTTCCATCACATCCCTCTTCTTTTGCTTTTTTAAACATTTCTACTACAGTCATTCCCTCTGGTTTTATTTCTTCATTTCCTAATACTTTTTCCATTTCTTCTGTAATGCTATTAAAACTTGCTTGAGTATTTACTTCTGCTTCATACATTGAATTTGCTGCTGTTTGTGCTTTCTTAAATATTCCTTGATCACCTAATACCATATTTATACTTACTGCTGCCAAAATAATCAATATTACAATTGTCACAACTAAGGCTATTAACGTTACACCTTTTTCTTTATTCAACCTCATTTTCCATTTCCTCCTTACTTTTTCTTGTGTAAATTGCATAAAAAAAATAAAGATATACTCAAAATTAACATGTATCTAGTACAGTCTCACTCTTATTTTTCATATACCTATATATGTACTTTTTCATAATCACCACCACCTTATTTTTCTTATGTTTTTTTCTATTATATCTATAAAATTTTTCTTTTTCAACAATTTTTTTGATTTTTTCTATTTTTTTACCAATTGGTGAAAAGAGCAGATTATATTTTCTGCTCTTTTACTTACAAAATCTATGATTTCCTATTGTGACTGTCATTGGTCTTGACCATATCCATTTATTCGTTGCTGTAGCTGGGTTAAAGTAATAGATTGCTCCATAAGTTGGATCCCATCCGTTTAAAGCATCTTGTGCTGCTTTTTTCGCTGTAGAATTAGGAGTTAAATTAAATTGTCCATCTGAAACAGCATCGAAGGCTCCTTTTTGATAAATAACGCCTGAAATGGTATTAGGGAAACTAGAACTTTTTACTCTATTTAATACTACTGCAGCTACTGCAACTTGTCCTGTATATGGTTCTCCTCTTGCCTCTCCATATACAATTCTGGCAAGCAAATTTAAATCATTTTGATAACTAGAGGAACTTCCACTAGAAGAATTAGAGCTATTCATAATTCCCATTGCAGCTAAAGTATTCTTTCCTGCAATTCCATCTACTTGTAATCCATTTTTTCTTTGAAAATATTTTACTGCCTCTAATGTTTGACTTCCATAAATTCCATCTATATTTCCAAAATAATATCCCCATCTCTTCAATTTTGTTTGTATTTGCGTTACTTCTGCACCTCTAGATCCATATTTAGAAAGCGCAAAAATTTCTGTATTTCTAAAAAATATATGATAACCTATGAAAATAATGAATAAAATGGTTATACTAATTATTGCCTTTTTATTGTTTTTTTTCATAAAAAATTTCACCTCTTTGAAAATATTTTCTCCCAAAGAGATGAATTTATACCATTTTTATGAAATTTATATTTTTTTGATATCTTTTATTGCTTTAATAAGACCTACAAAAAGTGGTGCTGGTTTATCTGGCCTAGATTTAAATTCTGGATGAAATTGTCCTGCGATAAAATATGGATGACTTGGTATTTCTACAATTTCTACCAATGTTCCATCAGGAGATGTTCCTGTACAGATTAAACCGTTTTCTTCTAGTTTTTGTTTATATTCGTTGTTATATTCAAAACGATGTCTATGTCTTTCATTTATATTTTCTTTACCATAAAGTTTTCTTGCTAAACTACCTTCTTTTAGTACACATGGATAACTTCCTAATCGCATAGTTCCACCTTTTTTGGTAACATCTTTTTGTGAATTCATTATATGAATTACAGGATTTTCACATACTTCATCAAATTCTTCTGAGTTGGCATCTTGTATACCCAATACATCTCTTGCAAATTCTACTACTGCCATTTGCATTCCTAAACAAATTCCTAAGAATGGTATGTTATTTTCTCTGACATAACGAATTGTATGAATTTTTCCTTCAATACCTCTATTTCCAAATCCGCCTGGAACAACTACTCCATCAATTCCTGATAATTTTTCTTGTACATTTTCTGGTGTAATCGTTTCTGAGTCAATTAATTTTACTTTTACCTGTATATTGTTTTCAAATCCTGCATGTCTCAAACTTTCAATAACAGAAAGATAGGAATCTTCTAATTTTACGTATTTTCCTACTATTGCTACTGTAATATTTTTTTCTGATATATTTTTTATTTTATCTACTAACTTTTGCCATTCTTCATTATGTGGCTTTGTATTTTCTAATTGTAAATGTCTACAAGCAGATAAGGCAAGTCCCTCTTCTTCTAGCATAAGTGGTACTTCATATAAACAAGATGCTGTACGATTTGCAATAACATCTTCTTTACGCACATTACAAAATAGTGCTATTTTTTCTCTTACGTTTTCTGGAATTTCAATTTCTGTCCTACATACTAGCACATCTGGCTTTATTCCAAAAGATTGTAATTCTTTTACAGAATGTTGTGTTGGTTTTGATTTTATTTCGTTAGAACCACTAATATATGGTAGTAAAGTTACATGAATATACAAAACATCTTCTGGTGCATTTTCTAACCCTACCTGTCTAATTGCTTCAATAATAGAAAGACCTTCTATATCTCCTACAGTTCCTCCTAATTCTGTAATAACTACATCCACATCTGTGTTTTCAAATGCATAAATACGTTCTTTTATGGCATTAGTAATATGTGGTATGACTTGGACAGTTTTTCCTAAGTAATCTCCTCTTCTTTCTCTTTCTAAAACATTTTGATAAATTTTACCCATTGTGATACTAGAATTTTTGCTTAAATTCACATCTGTAAATCTTTCATAATGTCCTAAGTCTAAATCTGTTTCTGCTCCATCTTCTGTAACAAAAACTTCTCCATGTTCATAAGGACTCATTGTTCCAGGATCCACATTAATGTATGGATCAAATTTTTGATTAACCACTTTATACCCTCTATTTTTCAATAAACGACCTAATGATGCCGCTGTAATTCCTTTTCCTAATCCTGATACTACTCCTCCAGTTACAAATACATATTTTGTTTTCATAAAAACTCCCTTTCAAACAAAAAATAGATTAAAAAATTTCTGACAAATTCAGTTTTTTTTTTAATCTATTCTCTTAAATTTTCTT
>CALWZX010000101.1 GCA_944386125.1 uncultured Clostridia bacterium
TTACAGCAAGTCAAGTTAAAGAGTTAAGAGAAAAAACAGGTGCAGGTATGATGGACTGCAAAAAAGTTTTAACAGAAACTAATGGAGATGAAGAAAAAGCAATTGAATTATTACGTGAAAGAGGAATTTCAAAAGCTGCTAAAAAATCAGGAAGAATTGCAGCAGAAGGACTAGTTACAACATATATTTCTGATGACAAAAAAGTAGGTGCAGTAGTAGAAGTTAATGCAGAAACAGACTTTGTTGCTAAAAATGAAGAATTTAAAACATTTGTAGCAGATGTAGCAAAACAAATTGTTGAAAAAGCTCCTGCAACAGTAGAAGAATTATTAGCACAAGAATCTATTGCAGAACCAGGAAAAACTGTACAAGAAGTATTAACAGGAAAAATTGCAACAATTGGTGAAAATATGTCAATTAGAAGATTTGAAAGATTTACAACACAAACAGGAACCATTACAAGCTATGTACATGGAGAAGGAAAAATTGGTGTATTAGTAGAAATGGAAAATGCAGAAGAAGAAATAGCAAAAGATGTATGTATGCAAATTGCTGCAGCAAAACCAGAATACTTAAATAAAGAGTCAGTACCAGCTGAAAGAATTGAAAAAGAAATGGAAATTTTAAAAGCTCAAGCAATCAATGAAGGAAAGCCAG
Organism: uncultured Clostridia bacterium; assembly: GCA_944386125.1. Lineage (GTDB taxonomy): Bacteria > Bacillota > Clostridia > TANB77 > CAG-508 > UMGS1663. The sequence continues at coordinate 658 of CALWZX010000101.1, forward strand.
CTGAAATTGCTGAAAAAGTAGTACAAGGAAGAATTGGAAAATTCTATGGAGAAATTTGTTTATTAGATCAACCATTTGTAAAAGATGCAGATCAAACAGTAGGTAAAATGGTAGCATCACATGGTGCAAAAGTAATTCGTTTTGCAAGAATCGAAAAAGGAGAAGGAATAGAGAAAAAAGAAGAAAACTTTGCAGAAGAAGTAGCAAAACAATTAAAATAAATAAAAATAGCCAAGCCAAAAACCTTTAAAGGAATAAGGCTAAGGCTATTTTTTATGTAGAAAAATATTCACAATTGTTGCATAATATGTGGAAAACGTAAATGATGTAAGAAGTAAATAGTGTAAACTATAAAAGAAATTACAAGAGAAAATAAAAATTACTGGAAAAATATTCTTTTTTATGGTATAGTAATGCAAGAAAACCCAATAAAAAGAGAGGAAAATAAAAATGCAAGAAACAGTAGAAAACTTACCCATTTCTCAAGAAAAAAAAGAGAAAAAAACAAATCTAAAATTTGATATATTAGCTATTATTTGTATTATTATTTTTACCATAGCTATTTGTCCAATAACCTTACAAAATGACACCTATTATACAATAAAAATAGGAGAACTCATTTCACAACAAGGAATTGATATGCAAGACCATTTTTCATGGCATGAAGATTTACCATACACATATCCACACTGGGCATATGACTTAGGAATATATTACATTTATGACGGAGGTCAACAACTAGGAGAAGTAATTCAAACAATAGATACAGGAAATGAGCAAATAAATCAAACACTTCAAAATACAGACTATGGCATGTTGGCTATTTATATATCCACTGTTATTTTAGCATGTATTTTAACAGTTCTTATGTATCAGGTAATGAAAAAATTATGTAAAAATAGGTTGGTAGCATTTTTACTAACATTAGGAGCGGTATATCTTCTACAAGATTTCATCGCAGCAAGGGCACAACTCGTTTCTTATATATTATTTGTGCTTACTATACTATGTATAGAGAACTTTTTAGTCAACAAGAAAAAAAGATACCTAATAGGCTTAATAGCTATATCGATTATATTAGCTAATGTACACTGTGCTGTATGGCCATTCTTCTTTGTATTATTTTTACCATATGTGGCAGAGTATATCATTGCTTGCATAGCAGACATGCATATATTAGTAAAAGCACAAATTATAGGGAGCCATATAAAAATAAAATTCTTCAAAAACGAAGAAAAACAAAAGAGAGAAGAAACTATATTACAAAATAAAAAGCAAAAACTAGAAAAAGCAAAACAGGCAACAGAAAAGCTAAGAGAGCATCCTTTTAGAATACAGGTAACCAAAAATAAGGCAGTAAAATGGTTAATATTAGTAATGATAATATGTGCCTTTACAGGACTACTAACACCTATAGGAGATACCCCCTATACTTACTTGATAAAAACTATGCAAGGAAACACTATGGATAGTATTAGTGAACATTTACCATTAACCCTATATGATGATAAACTAACTATGTTTGTTTTTGTTATGTTTCTTGCTATCCTTATCTTTACAGATACCAAAATACAATTAAGTGACTTATTTATGCTTGGGGGAATTACTTACATGTGCTTCATGTCAAGACGCCAAGTTTCCTTACTGATTATTATTTGTGGATTTATTTTAGCAAAGCTCATAGCAAAACTTGCTGAAAAATATGATAGAGAAGGAACAAAAAAAATGCTAGAAGCAATGACCACTATTTTAGGGAAGCTGTTAACACTAGCGTTAGTCATGTTAATTTCTATTGTTGTATTTAAGCCAAAAGCAGGTCAACACTTTATTAATTCATCAGCATATCCTGTAGAAGCAGCAGATTATATTTTAGAAAATTTAGACGTAGAAAACATGAGAATATATAATGAATACAATTATGGAAGTTATTTACTATTTAGGGGAATTCCTGTATTTGTAGATTCAAGAGCAGATTTATATGCTCCAGAATTTAATGGAACCAAAAAAGAAGATGGAACTTATGAAGGTAGAGATATTTTTTCAGATTATATTAACATTTCTACAATAGCTACGTATTATGAAACAAAATTTGAAAGTTATGATATTACCCATGTGATTACCGTAAAAAATTCTAAGTTAAATATGTTCTTATCTCGTGACGATAATTATAAACAACTATATAAAGATGATTATTTTGTAATTTATGAAAGATTAACAGCAAATGTGGAGGAATAAAATGGAAGTAGAAACATTAACCGTACAAGAAGAGGGAGGAAGATTAGATTCCTATATTAGTAAACACACAGAATTTTCAAGAACTATGGTACAAAAACTAATACAAGAAAATAAAGTATTAGTAAATGGTAGAAAATGCAAAGAAGCTTACGTAGTGCAAAAAGGAGAAATCATAACCATACAAAAAGAACCTCCTAAAGAAACAACCATCAAACCACAAAATATACAAGTTCCTATTTTATATGAAGATGAAAATATGCTAGTGGTTAATAAACCAAAAGGAATGGTAGTTCACCCTGCAAATGGAAACTTAGAAGGAACACTTGTAAATGCTATTATGAGTATGTGCAAAGATTCTTTATCGGGTATAGGAGGAGAAATAAGACCAGGTATTGTACATAGATTAGATAAAGATACTTCAGGGGTACTCATGATAGCCAAAAACGATAAAACCCATATAGAGCTAAGTAGACAAATTAAAGAGCATGAAGTAGAAAAAACATATATTGCTCTAGTAAAAGGATGTACTAAAGAAAATGAAGCAACCATTAATATGCCAATAGGAAGAAGTACTCAAGATAGAAAGAAAATGGCTGTAAGAAAAGAGGGAAAAAGTGCAGTTACTCATTTTAAAGTATTAAAAAGATTTGCCAACTATACTTTATTAGAAGTAAAAATAGAAACAGGAAGAACACATCAAATTAGGGTTCACTTAGCATATATTGGCTATCCTATTGTAGGAGATGCAACCTATTCCTCAGGAAAAAATCCTTGGAATATACAAGGGCAATGCTTACATGCCAAATCTTTACAATTTAAGAATCCAGCTACAGGAAAAGAAATGTACATAGAAGCACCTTTACCAGAATATTTTAGTCAAATTATAGAAGAATTAGAAAGAGAGTAAAAATGGAAGAAAGATTACAAAAATACCTTGCCAATCAAGGAATAGCATCTCGTAGGAAATGTGAAGAATATATATTACAAGGAAAAGTAAAAGTAAATGGAAGTGTGCAAAAAACTTTAGGAGTAAAAATTAATCCAGAGGTAGATAACATAGAATTTGAAGGAAAGCAAGTAACAGCAAACACACAAAAAGTATACATTTTACTAAACAAGCCAATAGGATATGTAACAAC
>CALWZX010000102.1 GCA_944386125.1 uncultured Clostridia bacterium
AGTTTTGCTTACTCCTGTCTACTGTTCATTTACTTTTTTTGAATTTTTTTGTTGCATTTCAAATGGAATTTTCCGTTATTTTTTATTGGTAATTTCTTCTTCATTATACATTCTACTTCTACTGCTCTTAAATTACATCTGCATTACTATTTTTTACTTATCACCTTTTTATATAAATGAATAAAAATACCAACTTAGGAAATACTATTTTTGGATTATATATAAAGGAGGTTTTTTGTTTGCTAAATAAGGTGGAACTCTGTGGAGTTAATACTGCCAAATTACCCATCTTAACAAACGAAGAGAAAAACGAACTATTACAAAAAATTAAACAAGGAGATATGCTTGCAAGAGAAAAATTTATTTATGGAAATTTAAGATTAGTACTAAGTGTTATGAAACGCTTCTATGGAAAAGGAGAAAATCCTGATGATTTATTTCAAGTAGGTTGTATTGGCTTAATGAAATCAATTGATAATTTTGATATGAACCAGAATGTACAGTTCTCTACTTATGCAGTTCCCATGATTGTAGGAGAGATTAGAAGATATTTAAGAGATAACAACCCTATCCGAGTAAGTCGTTCTGTACGCGATTTAGCCTATAAAGCTATCAGTATTAAAGATAGAGTTTGGAAAGAAACCCAAAAAGAAGCAAGTATAGAAGAAATAGCAAAAGAATTAGATGTTGATAAAGAAGAAATTATTATGAGTTTAGATGCCATTCAAAGTCCTATTTCTCTACAAGAACCCGTATATGGAGAAGGTAGTGAAAGTTTATATTTGCAAGATCAAGTAAAAGATAAAGCAAATACAGATGATATGTGGGCAGAAAATTTAACTATTGCAGAAGCTATGAAGAAGTTAAACAACAAAGAAAAAATGATTGTAAACAAAAGATTTTTTGAAGGAAGAACTCAAGTAGAAGTTGCTAATGAAATTGGAATTTCACAAGCACAAGTCTCCAGATTAGAAAAAACAGCAATCAATCATATTAAGAGAATTTATAAATAATTAAAAAATTAAGCAAAAAAATGCTGTTTACTCATATACTATATATAGAAGAAATCTAGGAGGTATATAATGGGACAAAAAGGATTAGATTTTAAGCATAAAGAAGTAATTAATATAAAGGATGGAAGAAGACTAGGTTTTGTCCAAGATGTGTGTGCTGATTTAGAAACTGGAAAAATCACATCTATTATTGTACCAGGTACCAACAAATTGATGAGTATGTTTTCTAATAGTAATGATATTGTTATTCCTTGGGAACAAATCCAGTGTATTGGTGAAGAAATTATTTTGGTAGAATTATAAACAGGTGCTAATATTTAGCACCTGTTTGTTAACCAGTTTTACTCATTATATCTTTTTTCATTTTATTAATGATTTTTTTCTCTAGTCTAGATATGTAACTTTGCGAAATTCCCAACATGTCTGCTACTTCTTTTTGTGTTTTTTCATTTCCGCTAATAAATCCAAATCTCAATTCCATAATATTTCTTTCTCTACTATTTAATTTTTCAATAGAAGATTTTAATAAACTTTTATCAACTTCATCTTCTATTCTTCTTGAAGTAATGTCTGGATCTGTTCCTAAAATATCTGATAATAAAAGCTCATTTCCATCACCATCTTGATTTAATGGTTCGTCTATGGAAATTTCTCCTTTTATTTTATTGCTTCTTCTTAGATACATTAATATTTCATTCTCTATACATCTAGAAGCATATGTTGCAAGTTTTATTTTTTTCTCTACATTAAACGTATTAATTGCTTTCATAAGTCCTATCGCTCCAATAGATACCAAATCTTCTAAACCTACTCCTGTATTTTCGAATTTTTTAGCAATATATACTACTAATCTCAAATTTCTTTCTACTAATGTTTGTTTTACTTCTTTTTCACCTGTTTCTAATTTTGAAATTAGTTCCTCTTCCTCTTCTGGAGATAATGGTGGTGGCAAACTACTATTTCCCCCCACATAAAAAATTGGTAAATTTTCTATTTCTTCTGTTTCACAATTCATAATTTTTGCATAAATTGTACCAATATTATTTACTAAACGTTTTAGAAAATTCATGCTCATCTTTACTCCTTTCAAAAATATCTAGCCCTAATAAAGCTGAATATTCTTTTCTTTTGCTTAATTCTTTAGTATATATTCCAATAATTACTTGTTCTATTATTTCTTCATTTTCATCTGTAACAACAATAACTTTGTCTGGTTTTATACCTAATAATATTCCATTTTCTTTTCCTACAGATGAAAAAGGTATAACTCTTAATCTTTTTGCATACTTTTGTTCAATATTTTCGGCATCACCTCCTAAAATTTCATCTATATGTTCTAATATTTTTGCTGGAAGAATATTTTGGAGTACTCCTTTTTCTACAATAATAACTGGTATTCTTGTTATTGGTTCTTTTAAAATGTTTCCTGTGTCTATCATTGCTTTTAGAGTACTTACTTTTCCTTCTAAATAAATGCTAATTTTACAAAACATATCTTTTTTAGTTAGTTTTCTCTTAATTAAACTAAAAGTAATACTACTTATAGTAAATCCTAATATTGCCCCCAAAATAGTAATTTTTATTGGATATGTACCCATAAGTACACCATTTTGAAACCATATTTCTTGAGGTTTTACAATGTATAATAAAGCAAATGCACATCCTCCAAAAACAAATGAAATTAAATAAAATAACATGGTTTGTTTCAGCAATTGCTTTCCATTTTTTGGATAATAAGCAATATATACCATAACAACAGATAAAATAATTTTTGTTATCCAGTACGAATATATTGGCAAAATATTCATATATGATACAATGGCATAAACTGCTCCTAATAAGGCAGATAATATAAATCTGATATGATGTGCCTTTCTTTTTAAAATATAGTTGGTTGCAAATAAAATAATATAATTCATGCATAAGTTTTCAAGTAGTACAACATCTAAATAGATTGTCATAATTTTCTTCCTTTTATTTTTTTGTTTTTATATTCTACTACTTTTTTTATTGATTTTTTGTCATTTCTTAGACGCGAAAAAAAGAAATAATCTACATATTCAGATTATTTCTTTTTTATTATTGTATTTTTTTATTTTTTATTATATTTTTCCTTTTTTATTTCTCAAAAAAGATGGTATGTCTAAGTCATTAGCAGAATTTCCATTATCTACTGGTGCTGGAATTGAATTGATTTTCTCTCCCCATGCTTTATCAATAATACTTGCTGCATTATTAGAGTTTAATCCATCTCCTGTTTTTTCAAAACCTGTTGCTATAACAGTTATAATGATATCTTCATCTAAACTTTCGTCAATTACTGCACCAAATATAATATTAGCTTCTGGATCAACACTTCTTTGTACTAATTCAGCTGCTGTGTTTACTTCGTGTAATCCTAAGTTTTGTCCTCCTGTAATATTAATGATTACTCCTCTTGCTCCTTCTATAGATGTTTCTAATAATGGACTTTGTACAGCTTGTTTTGCAGCATCTTCTGCTCTATTTTCTCCTGAAGCTCTTCCTATT
>CALWZX010000103.1 GCA_944386125.1 uncultured Clostridia bacterium
GTGAAACATCTCAGATTACAACTATACAAATAGCAGAAAAATTATAAAAAAATAGTCAAAAAATGTTGAACTAATAAAAAAAGTATTGTATAATAAAAAAAGAATTAGTTTTTAATATTCTCTAAAAGAGAGTTTAAATAGGAAAAATAAAGGAGGAAGAGAGATGAAAATAGGTAAAACTGTAAAAGTACTAACAGCTTTATTATTAGTAGTTATGATGGTAATGTCTTTAAATACTGTTGCTTTTGCTTCGGGGTCTACAACTACAACAAGTTCTGGAGAAGTTGGATCTGTTATTGATAAAATTACTGAATCAGCAAATGATAAGCTAAATGACGACAGTGGAGTGGCAACTCTAGGTGGACAAATAGTTGGTATTATTCAAATTATAGGAATAGTAGTAGCAGTAGTTATTTTATTAGTACTTGGTATTAAATACATGACAGGTAGTGCACAAGAAAAAGCAGAATACAAGAAAACTATGATACCATACATTATTGGTGCTATATTAATATTTGCAGCATCAACAATCGTAAATGTAATATTTAACTTAGCAGTAAATATTCAAGTATAGTAAATTATTACAAATATGTAACAAATACATTACAAATATATTAAAAGTGCAGAAAAATGCACTTTTTTTTTGTTTTTTGTTACATTTTATCAACTTATCTGTTATAATATAAAAGAGAGATTTTATATACAAACAAAGGAGGAGTTTATGGGAACATATTACTTACCTAGAAATACAAAAGGTGAACGGAAGAATCCTATTCATCTTTACAACAAAAAGCCTATTATATACAGCAGGAGGAGCTTTATTAGGATTTGTATTTAACCTAATATTATCATTAGTAGGATTAGGAATTGTAGGAATTATCCTAATGGTCGTTTTTGCCCTAATAGGTTTTGCTATTGGAACCTTCAAAGTACCAAATATTTCTGTTTTTGAATTTACCAAAAAAACAGGGGGAGAAAAAATTGACGATGTAATTGTAAGAGCAATTAAATTTAAAATGAAAAAGAGAAGAATATATTTGTACAAGGAGGATAAAGAAAATGGTAGATAATATTAACAGTTTAACAATCATTCTCATTATTATCATAGGAATTATGATGTTCCTAGTGGTTATTTTAGGAATGATATATGTATATGGGAAAATGAAAAAAAATAAAAAAGCAGAACAACAAATTTCTGATATACAAGAAAATATAGATAAGAAAACAAAAGTAGTACCAAAAGAATATTCTGTAGACAATATATTTGATTTTATGGAATTTGATAAAGTAGAAGATAATATGATTTCTCAAATGAATGGCGAGAAATATAGTATGGTAGTAGAATGTCAGGGAATTAACTATGATTTAATGTCAGAACCAGAAAAGGTATCTGTAGAAGAAGGATTTATTCAATTCTTAAATACATTAACACATCCAGTACAAATATATACACAAACAAGAACCATTAACTTGGAAAACAGTATACAAACTTATCGTGAAAAAGTAAAAGAAATAGAAAATAGCCTAGAAAAGCAAAAAGCTAATTATGAAGATATGCAAAAAAGAGGAACTTACACGAAAGAACAAATGCAAAGAGCCTATTTTGAATTAACAAAACAAACAAACTTAGTAGAATATGGAAAAGATGTTATTTATAATACAGAAAAAATGAGTTTAAATAAAAATGTACTCAATAAGAAATATTACATCATTATTCCATACTATACAAGTGAATTAGGGGCAAACAACTTCGATAAAGAAGAGATGAAAAATTTAGCATTTTCAGAATTATATACAAGAGCACAATCTATTATTAGAACACTTGCTGCATGTGAAGTAGGAGGAAGAGTATTAACTTCTATTGAATTAGTAGATTTACTATATGTAGCATATAACCGTGATGATGCAGAAGTATTCGGAATTGAAAAAGCAATAGCAGCAGGTATGGAAGATTTATATTCTACAGCTCCAGATGTACTAGATAAGAAAATGAAATTATTAAATCAAGAAATAGAGAAAAAAGCAATAGAAAAAGCTAATCAAAAAATTGCAGAAGCAAAATCAGAAAAACAACAAAAAATTGAAGAAGCAAGAGAAAATATGGATGAAAGTGTTAGTGCACTTGCTAAAGCCATTTTACAAGAAAATGCATTGCTTATAGGTGAAGATATTGCACAAAGTGCAGTAGAAAAAATAGACCAAGAAGAAAAACAAGAGAAAGGAGGAACAAAAGAGAATGTTGGGGAAGAGAAAAAGACAAGAAAGAGAAGAACTACAAAACAAGCAAAATAACGATTATACAAATCCAGGAGAATACAGTATTCTCAAGAAGAAAACGATTAAAGAATTAATTGCACCATCAGGAATTGATGCAAGTAATATAGACCATCTAGAAATTATCTCTAATGTAAAAAGATATGCAAGAAGTTTTTTTGTATCTTCATTGCCTAGAATGTGTACATTCCCAGAATTATTTAGAGATATGTATATGTTTGGAGATATTAATACTTCTATCTATGTTAACCCAATACCAGAATCAAGATCACAAAATGAATTAAACAGAGTTATTAATGAAATAGAAACGGAAAGAATTGTGGCAGCAGATAGAGGAAACATTAATAGAGAAAGTGACTTAGCACAAAAAAGAGTAGAAACAGAACAATTAAGAGATGAAATAGCAGCAGGATTTAACAAACTATTTGAAGCATCTATTGTATCTACACTATTTGCTTATAGCCTAGAAGACTTAGATAGATATACCAAATTACTATATACAGAAATGTCAAAAAGCTTAGTAGGAGTAAAAAGTGCTTGGGGTCTTCAAGAAGAAGCTTTTAAATCTAACTTACCATTAATGAATGATAGAATCAAAAAAACGCATACTTTTGATAGACGTTCTATGGGAACTATATTTCCTTTTACTACTTCCGAGGTAGGCCATTCAACAGGTATTCCTTTAGGATTCAATAAACAAACAGGAGTACCAATACTATTTGATAACTTCCATAGTTCTCTAACCAACTACAATATGGTAATTTTCGCTAAATCTGGTGCTGGTAAATCAGTAACTATGAAAACACTAGTATCTAGATCAGCTGTTCTTATGGGGATACAGAGCTTAGCACTAGATGCTGAAGGTGAATATAGTATTGTGGCAGAAAGTTTAGGAGGAATTAACGTAGTGTTAAGTCCGACTTCTAAAACAGTTATTAACTTATTTGATGTAGAATCAGAAATTGTAAAAGATGAAATTACAGGTAGAGATAGAGTAGTAGTCAATGTTGAAAGCAAAGTAGAAGACGTAACACAAGCTTTACTTACTATGGCAAGAGGTAGTACAAGAAGT
>CALWZX010000104.1 GCA_944386125.1 uncultured Clostridia bacterium
AAATCATCAACACTTGGAACAGGAAATATAATGTATTTTCCATCTTCATAGGTGTATTTTGATAATTCTAAATATCTCAAGAAAGTAGCAAATTGTGTATTCATATCATTTGCAACTTTTATTTTATTTTGTAGTTCATCATGCCTTGAAATTAAATCTGTTGGAAATAAATCTTTTTTTGATTTATAATGTAATCCCATTTTTTCAGACATTTTTAAATAGTCTCTATATATAATTAAATTTTTTAAACCAAAAGAATAATTATTCAATTTTTTTAATGGTACATATTTTTCTATTTCTTTAAGAATAACTATATTATCCTTCTCTATTGAATTACCGGAATTAACAAATGCATAAAAAATTTGTTTTTTAAATAAAAATCTTAAATAATTAATATTAGTCCACCTATATTCTTGAAGTATTTTTTTATCTGCTTTTTGAAAAAGTTGTAATAATATCAAATCCTTGTATGACACATTGTTTTTTTGCATAAATTCTAAAAAATCTTTAGGAACACCAAAGCGTTTTTGAAAATTTCCTTTTTTATTTAATCTTTTAGAATAAAAACATAATTCGCACAAATTCATTTTCCATAGTAATTCAAAACTTTCATATACTGCTAACTGTAAAACATCCAAGTAATTTAAACCATAATATGAAAATCTATTCAAAAATTCATCTATAGGAGCATACTCTAAATTAGTACCTTTTACTAATCTTTTTTTACTATATGGATATGCGGGAAAATCGGTAAAATATCTATGTCCATTATATTTATACCAATTTAGTTTTTTGTAACCATGATAAACTACCATATTTCCATACCAACCAATAGCAACATTATTGCCTATAAATTTGCCGATTTTTGGTAATATTCTAGCATATTCAATCCAATGTTTATGAATATGTTTGTCCTCTTTTTCAAAATATGAATATATTTCAAATACTCTAATAACAATTTGCTTATCATATCTTTGAACTAATAATACAGAATCTATAAAATATTTGTTATAAAAATTAGCACCATAAACTATTGCCTCTTGATTGCAGTAAGGACATTTTATATAATCTCTAACTTTTACTGTAGTATCATTAAAAGTTTTATTACAATGAGTGCAATATAATTCTTTTGTCTTTTTATCTTTTATAAAAATATGATGGGTAGAAGAATTTTTTTCTATAAATTCTTCCCAATTCTTAGGTAATCTACATCTTTTATCCACTATTCTCATTATTTTGTCTATTTCTTCCTGTTTCATTATACAACACCTCCAAATAAAGAAAGTTGAGCTGTTTCTTTCTTCTTTTCCATATTTTCTTTTGCTTTTTCCAACGAAACAACATTATTTTTAGTGTTTTCCTTTTTGGAAGATGTTTGCGTTTTCGACTTGTTTTCTATTCCATTTTTCTTTTCTATCTTTAGAAAAGAATTTGGTAATGAAAAATACATAATAGCCCACGAATAAACAACCTCATTAGTAATATAATTCCATCCATTTTTCATATATTTATGAGCCTTGTTTTTTATAAAACTACACATTTCTTCAAGTGTTTTTTCTTCATTTAAATATTTTTGTTCCATATCTTCACGAGATAATAGATAATCTACTGTTTGGACCAATGCTTTGTCTTCTTGGTCTTTTACTTGTTCTTTTAATCTTTCAAAACCAGTCATTTCTTTTTTACCTCCATTTTTCTAAATCTTGTATATAAATCACTTTTTGATTCTTTTTCCATATATTTTTGATAATTTTGTAAGCCATATTTATTAATTTTTTCCTGTTTTTCTTTTTGAATAGCTTTTATTACTTCTTCTAGCTCAGTAAAGTCATAGAATCGGCAAATAAGGCCATCTTTTATGATGACCTTATCTCCAATATAATCTTTTATTACATTAAATCTATAACTATATTTCTTTTTGCCAGGATGATCTGCTATTCTAACACCACAGGATAGTCCATAATCTAATTTTAGATAAATTGAACTTGTAGTATATGAATTATAACGATGGACAATAAAACCAATGGAAATTAGTTCTTGAATTAGAATACTTGCAACTTCTTTACCTGTCATTATGCTGCCTCCTTATGTATTTGATTCTCTTGCAAATATTTTTTCTTGTCTATTTTATCTGTAATTAATTTAAGCATAGGTTTTATTAGCAACACCTTACTTTCAGGAACATTTATTTCTGATACTCGTGCAATTTTTTCTCCATAACTTGTAGGAGCTACAACTAAATCTCCAACCTCTAATGGAATTGTTGTAATATAAGAATATGCTCTTCCACTAAAAGTTTTAGGCGTATATCTATCTTCATACTTTACACTTACTATATTTGTTTCCATACTATTCTTCCTCCAATTCTTCGTAATATTTTTTTAATTCTTCGTACAAAGACTCTTTTTCCTGTAAGTAATAAAAATTATCCATAGGAGAAGTATTAAGCCAAATTACATCATCTTTATTAGAATACTTATTATTGATTATTTGTATTAATTTTGTCGCTTCATCTACTATAGCCTCTCTTTCTTCTTCTGAAATTTCATTTTCCTCATTCATAACATACTCTATTTGTTCATTTAAGTTTTGAATAACATCTTTGGCTTTTCCAATAATTTCTTCCTCATCGTTTTTGAAGAATTTATTTTTGCATAATTTTTTGAAGTAATTATTTATTAACTCTTGCATAATTAATTTTCTCCTTTCATTCATTATAACTATCATAAATAGTTATTTGATATATTTCTTTTTTTTCATCAATAGTATTAAAAATAAGTCCGTGAATATCAGCAAAATCTAAACTTTCAACAATACCTCTAGCTTTTCTAAGGTCTTTCTCAAATTTTGGTAATATTTCTAATGAATCAATTTCTATTATTGCTGTTTCATAACCATCTTCTTTTACCAACTTTACATTTCCACTTTTGGCATATTTTTTAATGACTTTTAAATAATTTTCTGGTAATTCAAGGCAATAATCAAAACTATTTATACTAATTTTCATTTTTTGTTTCCTCCAATCTATTAAAATGGTAAATCATCACCATTAGAAATAAAATCTTCTGATAAAGAATCTTCTTTTAAGTCTTCACTTACAGTTTCTTGTGTACTATTAGTATTTCCGTCAATTTTTGTAAAACTATCAGCAAAATCTATTTCTTCTGCAATAACTTCTGTTACATATCTTCTAATACCATTTTTATCTTCATAATTTCTTGTCTGTAGTCTACCTAACACGCATATTTGGACACCTTGTTTTAGATATTTTTCAATAAAATCCGCAAGTTTAGAATATCCAACTATATTGAAAAAATCTGCTTGTCTTT
>CALWZX010000105.1 GCA_944386125.1 uncultured Clostridia bacterium
CATAGATAGAAGGGTATGTCTATTTATGAACTGTATATAATATATCAGTGTTTTTTGTCCTTTTTGTGAACTGTAAGTGTAATTTCTAAGAATTATATATATTTCTATCATATGAAACAAAAGAAACTTATCATAATTATGAGAAAAGTATATAATTCTTTTCATTCAATAGTACCTATTGATTATCAGCTTGTTCTTGTAAAGTTAAAGTAATTGTTTTTTCTGTACCATTACGATTAACCTTTAATGTCATGGTGTCACCAATTTTGTGCGAATTTTTAATTTCATTTAATTCATCCATAGTAGTAATTTTTTGACCATCTGCTTCAATAATAACATCGCCAGGTCGTAAATCTGCTTTTTGTGCAGCTGAAAAATCTTCAACAGAGCGTACATAAACACCTACTACTAAATGGTTTGCTTTAGCAGTTTCTTCATCTAAATCGATACCTGTTATACCAATAGTAGGTCTTTTAACCTTTTTATATTCTACTAATTGCTCATAAATATCTTTAGCAGAATTAATAGGAATAGCAAAGCCCATACCTTCTACATTATCACCAGTAAGTTTTAATGTGTTAATACCAATAACTTTTCCATCAGCATTAACCAAAGCTCCACCACTATTACCTGCGTTAATAGCAGCATCTGTTTGAATTAAAGTATAGCTTTTTCCATCTGTTGTAGTAATATCACGGTTTGTTGCACTAATAATACCAGCAGATACACTATTTTGTAGACCTAAAGGATTTCCAATAGCCATAGCATATTCTCCTACTAATACACTATCAGAATCACCAAGTTCTGCAGCCGTTAAACCGGTTTTATCAATTTTAATAACAGCTAAGTCAGTTTGATCGTCCATACCCACAATTTCAGCCTCATAGCCAGTATCGTCTCCATATAAATATACAGTAACTTTATTTGCCTTACTTACTTCATAGAAGGAAGAGGAAGAAGACGAAGAAACAATGTGATTATTAGTTAAAATATATCCATCTTCTGTCATAATAATTCCAGAACCTTCAGCAGTAGAAGTTTGTGTACTTGGATAAAAAATAGAGTCAACTGAAAATTCAACACGAATACCTACAATAGAAGGTCTAACTTTATCGGCAACAGCAATACCGGTTTCAGAATAATTAGCTAAAGAAACAGCATTAGAAACAGGATTACTAACTTGTGATTGTGAAGTAGATGCTGAGGATGTATGATTTTCTCCTATAATTAAATTTTTAATTTCTGGAACACCAAAACAAATAGAAAGTGCTACAGTAGTTCCTAAAAGACCAGAAAGAAATGGAATTCCAAAACTTCTGCCTACATGAGATTTTTCTTTAGGTGCTTTCCATTCTCCTACTGGACGATAAGTATTTTGAGTATTTTTTTGTTCTTGTTTATGATGTTGATTGTTAGCAACATTTTGTACCATATAAGTAGCATTCTCCGTAGAATGATTAATAGAGCTATGAGAAGAAGCAGAAGATGCCATATTCTCTTGTGCAGGAGATGTATTAGGTACAGAATTTTCTCCATTTACAACATTTTCGTTATTTTCATTTTCATTCATATATATTCCTTCTTTCATAAATAGTTTATCATAAATTTCCTATATCATACAAAATAATTGTGAATATTTTGTGAAAATCATGTTATTTAATATTGATTTTATAAAATTTGCAATATATAATAACTAAGTAGAAAAAAGGAAAGGATTGTCGAAAAATGAAAAAACAAAACGCTATGTCCCTAATAGGAGTAATAATAGCTATCATATTTATAATTATGATTATATGTGGGGCAATATACTTTACTATGGAGCAATTTGAAAAATCAAGAATTGAAAATGTTAAAACCAATATGTTATTAGTACAAGGAAAAATAAAAGTTTTACAAGAATCTTCTGTTGCCAAAAAAGATGAAAGTATTCTAAAAGGAAAAAAGGTAGCAGATAATGCAGAAAATGAAAAAGTAAAAGAAATGTTAGAAAAGGGAGTTATTAGCACACAAGATGAAAGCTATGATAAATATTATATAGTAGATCAAGATACTTTAACGCAGATGCAAATAGAAGGAATTGTTTTTGGAGAAGGAAACTTTTATATAGTGAATTATGCAACAAATGAAATTTTATGGACACAGGGAATTACCATTGATGGCGTAACATATTATAAATTATCAGACTTGGAAAAGTTAGATGAAACAACAGCCAATACACAAGCAAATGAACAACTAAATGTTGAAACACAAAATGAACAGCAAAATGCAGAAAATGCACAATCACCAACAACACAAAACACATAGCAAACTGCTAATGTAGCATAGAGGAGAAAGCCAATGAAAGAAAAAGAAGAAAAGCGTTTACAAGAAATAAAGAAAATAGAAAATCATATATATGAAACAGAAAAAATACAATATATATGTGGAATAGATGAAGCAGGAAGAGGCCCTTTAGCAGGGCCTGTGGTAGTGGCAGCAGTAATTATGCCAAAAGATTCCCTGATAGAAGGAGTAAATGACTCCAAAAAAGTTTCTGAAAAGAAAAGAGAAAAATTGTATGAGCAAATTATAGAAGAAGCCATCAGTTATGAGGTAGCCATTATTGATCAAAAAGAGATTGATGCCGTAAATATTTTAAATGCTACCAAAGAAGGACTTACCAAAGCAGTGCAAGGTTTAACCGTAAAACCTCAAAAAATATTGGTAGATGCCTTACAAAAAATAGACACTTGTGGAATACCGTATGTTTCTATAGTAAAAGGAGATGCCAAATGTTATTCTATAGCGGCAGCATCTATACTTGCTAAAGTAACAAGGGATAGAATTATGAGACAGTGGGATGAAATATACCCACAATATGGATTTGCCAAACATAAAGGGTATGGAACAAAAGCACATATAGAAGCAATTCAGCAATATGGTCTATGCCCACTTCATAGATTAAGTTTTGTTAAACATTTTATATAGGAATGGTACATAAAAATGAATATAAAAGAAATCATTAATAAAAAGAAGAATAAAATAGAACTATCGGAAGAAGAAATACAATATTTTATTACCAATTATACAAAGGGAAACATACCAGATTACCAAGCAGCCGCTTTACTTATGGCAATATTTTTAAATGGCATGACTCAAAAAGAAATTGCTTACCTTACCATAGCTATGGCAAACTCTGGAAAGAAGCTAGATTTATCAGAATTGGGCAATGTGGTAGATAAACATAGTACAGGAGGAGTAGGAGATAAAGTTACTTTAATTTTAATACCTATTATAGCAAGCCTAGGAATTCCTGTAGCTA
>CALWZX010000106.1 GCA_944386125.1 uncultured Clostridia bacterium
GGCAAAAACAAATGGCAACAAAAGAGAATAAAAAGAGGAGAAAAATTATGAAGATTTTAATGTTAACATGGGAATATCCACCAAGAGTTGTAGGAGGTATTGCTAGAGTAGTGCATGACTTATCTCATCGATTAATCAAAGATGGCCATGATGTTACAGTAATTACCTATCGAGATGGAGATACCCTTTATTACGAAAATGACAAAGGAGTAGAAGTTCACAGAGTAGATAATTACATGATTAAATCCAATAGCTTTATAGATTGGATATTACAACTCAACTTTAATATGATTGCAAAAGCATCAGAATTAATCAATAAAGGAGAAAAATTTGATGTTATTCATGCACACGATTGGTTAGTTGCCAACGCTGCCAAAGCATTAAAACATGCATATGATATTCCTATAGTAGCAACAATTCATGCTACAGAATCAGGAAGAAATAGTGGAATTCATGATGAAAATCAAAGATATATCAATGATACAGAATGGCTTTTAACATATGAAGCTACAGAAGTAATTGTTAATAGTAATTACATGAAAGGACATGTTCAAGGATTATTTGGACTACCTTTTGATAAAATAGATGTTATTCCAAATGGTATTAATTTAAATCTATATACAGGAATAGAAAGAGACTATGATTTCAGAAGAAGATATGCAGCAGATAATGAAAAAATTATCTTATACTTAGGAAGATTAGTATATGAAAAAGGTGTACAAAATTTAATTTCTGCTATGCCAAAAATTTTAAATGGATATCACGATTCCAAACTAGTTATTGTAGGAAAAGGTGGTATGTTAGATGAATTACGTGCACAAGTAGACCATATGGGATTAGGAAATAAAGTATATTTTACTGGTTATATGAATGGAAAAGATGTACAAAAAATGTATAAATGTGCTGATGTAGCCGTATTTCCAAGTACTTATGAACCATTTGGAATTGTAGCATTAGAGGCTATGTTGGGCGGTGTACCTACAGTAGTTTCTGATGTAGGAGGATTAAATGAAATTATAGAACATGGTGTAAATGGAATGAAAAGTTATGCAGGAAATGCAAACTCAATTGCAGACTCTGTACTTGCTCTATTATACGACCATCAATTAGCAGCTAATGTATCTAAAGCTGCAAAACAAACAGTAAAAGAACAATATAACTGGAATAAAATAGCACAAGATACTCACTTTGTATATGAAAAAGCAATTTGTCAAACAATGGCAGAACGCCAAGCAAATCAAATTGCACAAGAAAATGCAGAAAAAGCAAAGAGAGCAAAAAACAACGACAAAGAAATTACAAATTTGTTAAGCTTCAAAAAGCGTCATGCTTATGCTTAATTTCATAGAAAGGGAAGTGTGTAACAAGAATGAATGTATATGATACAGCAAACCGTTTAGCACAAGAAATTAGAACATCAGAAGAATATAAAGCATACAAACAAGCTAAAGAAGATATTATGGCAACTCCTGAACTAAAAAAGAAAGTAGAAGATTTTGAAAAATTACGATATGATGTGCAACTTTTAGAAATGCAAGGACAGCCAGTAGAAGAAGAAAAAAACAAAAAATTACAAGAAATGTATAGCATTCTTGTTCAAGAAAAGGATATTAAGGAATATTTTGATTTAGAAGTTAAGTTTAATGTTATGATTGCAGATGTGAACAAAATTATAGCAGAAGCCATAAAAGATGTTTTGTAAGAAAATGTTTCCGAGTGTACTAGTCTACACCCGGATTTTTTGAATTAGGAGGAAAAAAATATGGAATATATCATGTGTTTAATAGGAATGGGAATCATGCTAAGCATTATGTATGCCCTTATGAGAACGAGCACAAAAGAATTAAAAAAACTAAAAAACAAGCCAGAATATGATGCTATAACGGCAAAATTGCCAGATAACGTAACTTTAGGAAAACAAGTTTTAGCCAAGCTAGAAAATACCCATACAACTATAGAAGAAACAAAGGAAAATCAAACTTTATATATAGCTATTTCTGACAAAATAACCGTAAGCAAAGAAGAAAAAAATTATACAAGAGTGCAAACACTAGTGCATGAATGCATACATGCTAAGCAACCAAAAAAATTACTCATATTTCACTTCATTTTCGGAAATATCTACTTTTTTAGTATTTTGGTAATAACGATTTTAACCATTTTTCATATTATTCCTAATACTTTGATAATCAGTAATATACTGCTTATTATGGCAATATTATTTTTTACAGTAAAACTATATTTGGAATTAGATGCTATGACAAAAGCTCCCTTTATTACAGAAAAGATACTAAGAGAAAATACATCAATTTCAGAGGAAGAAAAAACAAAATTACAAGAAGGTTATCAAAAAGTAAATGAAAAAGCTATTCCCTACAGTGTGTTTGTTATGCTTCTGAATGTATGTATACCATTTGCAATATACCTACTAATTGCTGGAATTATACATTAGAAAAAAGTTTTATATTTGTCATACAAATGTTATTAAAATGTAATAAAACTGTAATAGCAAAATACTACAAAATATTGTATAATGAAAGAAAAAGGGAAGGAACTAAAGAAAATGCAAACCTTGAAAGCCTTGATACACTCTATATATATATATATATATATCGACAAAATTTAATGAAAAAATAAAAAATAAAATAGATAAAAATAAAATCAAAATCTATAGCAAAAAGAAGCCTGTCATAGACACAGGTTAGTTTTGCTATAGATTTTTTGCGTTAAAAAAGAAAAATATAAATAAAAGGAGAAGAAGAATGAAGGAAAGAAGAAAAAATAAGCAAAGAACTTCACAGGGTGTAACACTAATTGCGTTAGTGGTTACTATCGTTATTTTAATTATACTTGCAGCAGTGAGTATCAATATGGTGTTAGGAGACCAAGGAATTTTCAAAAAAGCACAGGAAGGTGCAAATTTAATGTATGATGCAGAAGTCAATACTCAGGCAGGATTTAATAGTATTACAGATGAAATAGATAAAATTACAAGTGGACAAGGAGGAGTAACTCCACCAGTAGTGCCAGAAAAAACAGTAATAGAAGCAAAGGCAGATGGAGAAGAGTTTACTAAAAAAACACCAATTGAAGATGAGCATGGAAATGTAGTGCAGGTGCCAGCAGGATTTAAAGTAGCAGAAGATTCAGGAAATACAGTGCAACAGGGAATAGTAATTGAAGATGTAAGTGCATCAGGAGATGAGGCAGTGCAAGG
>CALWZX010000107.1 GCA_944386125.1 uncultured Clostridia bacterium
ATCCTAAACGGAATATAACTATTAATACTAATGTATATAATAATTTTTTTCTAACTTCTGGTGTTTTTAATGCATTTTTTATAGTATTAAACAACTAAATCACCTCTGTCTTTCCACCTAAAGCTTCTATACTTTCTTTAGCTCCTTTAGTGAATCTTACAGCTTTAACAGTTAATTTTTTTTCTAACTTTCCTGTTCCAAGGATTACTATTCCATTATTTGCTTTAGAAATAATTCCATCAGCAATTAAACTTTCAGCAGTAACTTCATCTTTACTTGATTTGTTAAGCATAGTTAATGTTACTTCTGTGTATTCTTTTCTATGGATATTAGTAAATCCTCTTTTTGGTAATCTTCTATATAATGGAGTTTGACCTCCTTCAAATCCACGTCTTACTCCTCCACCTGATCTAGCTTTTTGTCCTTTATGTCCTCTTCCAGATGTTTTTCCTAAACCAGAACCTATTCCACGTCCGACTCTTTTTGCCTCTTTATTTACTTGTGCTGGTTTTAATTCATCTAATTTCATTTTGGATTACACCTCTCTTTCTTTATGTTTTGTGCTTAAATTATAATATATCTTCTACTTTTTTACCTCTTTTTTTAGCTACTTGTTCAATAGTTTGCATTTTGCTTAATCCTGCAATTGTTGCATATACAACGTTTCTTGGATTATTTGTTCCTAAAACTTTTGTACGAATATCTTTATATCCTGCAAGTTCTAGAACTGGTCTTACGCTACCTCCAGCAATAACTCCAGTACCTTCTGCAGCTGGTTTTAACATAACACTTGCACTACCAAATTTTCCAATGTATTCATGTGGAATTGTTGTTCCTACAACTGGAACTTCTATTAAGTTCTTTTTAGCATCTTCAATAGCTTTTTTAATTGCATCTGGAACTTCTGATGCCTTTCCATTTCCTACACCTACGTGTCCTGCTTCATCTCCAACAACTACTACTGCACTAAATCTAAAAGTTCTACCACCTTTAACAACTTTTGCTACTCTGTTAATTGCTACAACTTTTTCTTTTAATTCGTTTGTTGTTTTTTCTTCGTTTTGCACTTTTATTTCCCTCCTTTTTCAAAACTCTTTTTAGAATTCTAGCCCTGCTTCTCTTGCAGCTTCTGCAACTGCTTTTACAACACCATGATAGATATATCCACCTCTATCATATACAACATTTTTTATGTTTTTTTCTAATGCTCTTTTTGCAATAAGTGCTCCTACTTCTTTTGCAGCTTCCATATTAGCATGTTTTGTTTTTACTTCTTTATCTAAAGTAGAGGCTGCTACTAAAGTATTTCCTGCCACATCATCAATGACTTGTACAAAAATGTTTTTATTACTTCTGAAAACACAAAGTCTTGGACATTCTGCAGTTCCACTAATTTTTCTACGAACTCTTGCATGTCTTCTTTGTCTTTCTTCTTTACGATTAATTTGTTTAATCATTTTTTACTCCTTTCTACTAATGTAACAGCATTAGTTAGTTTTTAACGATTATTTTTTACCTGTTTTTCCTTCTTTACGTCTAATATGCTCTTCTGCATATTTAATTCCTTTTCCTCTATATACTTCTGGTGGTCTCTTTGTTCTAACAACTGCTGCTGTTTGACCAACTAATTCTTTATCAATTCCTTTTACAATAATTGTATTAGGGTTTGGAACATCAAATGTAATTCCTGCTGGGGCATCCATTTCTACTGGATGAGAATATCCTAAATTCATGACTAATTTAGTTCCTTGTTTTTGTGCTCTATAACCAACACCGTTAATTTGAAGTTCTCTTGTAAATTCTTTTTCAACACCTTCAAGCATGTTATTGATTAAAGTTCTTGTTAATCCATGTAAACTTTTATTTTCTGGCTCATCGTTTGGTCTTATAACTATAATTGTATTTCCTTCCATAGTAACTGTCATATTTTTATGGATATCTCTTTCTAATGTTCCTTTAGGTCCTTTTACTGTAATATGGTGTCCATCAATTTTTACTTCTACACCATTTGGTACAGTAATAGGTTTATTTCCTATTCTTGACATCTGCTTTTCCTCCTTCTTCTCATATTACCATACATACGCTAATACTTCTCCACCTAAACCTTCTTTTCTTGCTTCTTTATCTGTTTTAATTCCTTTAGAAGTAGATATTAAAGCAATTCCAAGTCCGTTTAATACTTGTGGTAATTCTTCTTTAGATGCGTATACTCTTAATCCTGGTTTACTAATTCTTTTAATTCCTTCGATTACTCTTGCACCTTTTTCGTCATATTTTAAAGTTATTCTTATTATTCCTTGATTCTCATTACTGATTTCTTCTACAGCTTTTATATAACCTTCTTCAAAAAGAATATTAGCAATTGCTTTTTTCATATTTGAAGCAGGAATATCCACTGTTTTATGCTTTGATGTATTGGCATTTCTAATTCTTGTTAACATATCTGCAATTGGATCTGTTGTGTTCATTATCTATATTCCCTCCTTTTCTTTTTTATCAGGTTATCAAATTATTTTTCATTTGATATAAGGTTATTTTACCAACTTGCTTTTTTAACACCTGGGATTTCTCCTTTATGAGCTAATTCTCTGAAGCATACACGGCAAATTCCATACTTTCTAA
>CALWZX010000108.1 GCA_944386125.1 uncultured Clostridia bacterium
AATATCTGTAATTTGAGCTCCTCTTGCACGCATACTAGTAAATGCTTCATGTCCTGGTGTATCTAAGAAAGTAATTTCTCTACCATTAATTTTTACCATATATGCACCAATATGTTGTGTAATTCCTCCAGCTTCTCCTTCTATTACATTTGTACTTCTAATTGCATCTAATAAAGAGGTTTTTCCATGGTCTACATGCCCCATAACTACAACTACAGGTGGTCTAGTTTCTAATTCTTCTTCTTTATCTTCTGACTCATCAAATAAAAGATCTTCTTCTTTAACTTCTTCTTTTTTCACAGCATTAACACCAAATTCTTGTGCAATTAAGTATGCTGTATCAAAATCAATATCATTATTAATTGTTGCCATAATTCCATAGCTTAATAACTTTTTAATAACTTCTGCTGTTGTCTTCTTTAATTCTGCAGCTAAATCTTTTACTGTAATAGTTTCTGGTATAGTAATTTCTGTTAATTTAAAGATTTTTTGTGTACGCTCTTCTTGGTTTTTTATATTTTTCTTTTTATTTCTTTTTCCTCTTGCTGTAGTTAAATCATAATAATCTAACATTCCACCTTCTTGATCATCAAACATATTAGATAATTTATCTACTTGTTTTAAATCTTTTAATTTTCCACCATCAAATTTTTCATTAAATCTAGAGCCTTTTTTATTTTTTGTATTTTTCTTTTTATTTTCTTCATATTTTTCCATTCTTTCATTTTTTTCTTTATCTAAAGCTCTAGTTGAAAAGTCTCTTTGATTTTCTTTTTCTACAATATCAGAAGCCATAATATCTTTTATATTTCTATCTATGCCTTTTTCATCTAGTGGTCTTTTATGGAATCCTGCATTTTGATTTCTATTATATCCTTCATTTCTATTTTGGAAATTATTATTTCTTCTCTGAAAATTATTATTGCCATTTTTCTGATAGTTATTACTTTGAGTATTATTTCTATTTTGGAAATTATTTTTATTATTATTTCCATTATGGTTATAATTATTTTCACGATTGAAATTTCTATTTCCATTATTTCTGTTTACAAACGGTGTTTTAGTTTTTTCTTTATTATCATTATTATTTTCTATTCTTTTTGCCTCTATCATATTTTCCTTGTTAGCTTTTACTGCATCCTCTCTTTTTTCTTCAATTTTAACTTCTTTTTTCTCTTCTTGCTCTTTTATCTCTATTTTTGCTTCTTCCTTTTTTTCTTCTTTTTTAGCAATTCCTAATAATTCACTTACTGTCATTGGTTTAGTTGGCTTATTTCTATATACAATATTTCTATCTGCATTTTTATTTCTTTCTACAAAACCTACTTGCTTACTTTTTTGTTCTTGCTTTTTCTTTTCTTGCTCTTTTTCTTCATTTTCATTGTTAATAATTACTTCTCTTCTTATAATAACAGGAGCTGTCTTTTTTTCTTCTTTTTTCTTTTCTTCTTTTGCTTTTTGTGTACTTTTATCTTTTGATACATTTTTTTCTTGAAGAGCATTTTTCAATTTTTCTGCTTCACTTTCTTCAATGCCACTCATATGGCTTTTTACTTCTAACCCTATATTTTTTGCCTTTTCTAATACTTCTTTACTGGTTAAGTTTAGCTCTTTTGCTATTTCATATATTTTTATCTTACCCAATAGTATCACCCCCATCAATTATTTTGATTAATCCTTCTGAAAAATTTTTATCATTTATACTGATTACTGCTTTATTGACTTGCCCAATTGCTTGGCTTATTTCTTCTATTTTTTCTGTTATACGTATTGGTACATTTTCTTTTTCGCATAACATGGTAAAATTTTTTTTGGTTCTATCTGCTGCATCTTCTGCTATAATAACCAGTTTTGCTTGTTTTTTTATAATTGTACTTTTTACACTTTCTGTCCCAAAGGTTAGTTTTCCAGCTTTTTTTGCTAATCCTAGCATTCCTGTTATTTTATTTTTTATCAATCATGACACCTCTTAAACTTTCATAAATTTCTTGACTGATTGGCATTTCAAATGTTCTTTCTAATTTTTTTGTTTTGATTGCCTTTTCTAAGCATTCTATATTATCACAAAGGTAAGCTCCTCTTCCATTGGCCCTTCCTGTTTTGTCTATAGAAATTTGCCCTTCTTTATTTTTTACAATTCTGATTAAGTCTTTTTTAGCTTTTATTGTATTACATCCTATACATGTACGTTGTGGTAAATTTTTCAAACTTCTCACATCCTTATTTTATTCTCTATGCTTGTTTTTATTCTTCTACTGAAGGAGTTTGTACATTTTCTGCATTTTCTTTTTGAGATTCTTCAAACATTTTTCTAAATTGTGTTTCGCTTTTGATATCTATTTTCCAATTTGTTAATTTTGCTGCAAGTCTAGCATTTTGTCCAGCTTTTCCTATTGCTAAAGATAATTGCTCATCTGGAACAATTACTTGGGCAAATTTTTCTTCTTCTTTAATATCTACAGCCATAACTTGTGCTGGTAGTAAAGCTGATGAAATATAGATACTTGGATCTTCGTTCCATTCAATAACATCTATTTTTTCTCCATGTAGTTCTTGTATAATATTTTGAATACGAATTCCTTTTTGTCCTACACAAGAACCAACTGGGTCTATATCTGGATTTTGTGAATATACTGCGACTTTACATCTATTACCTGGATCTCTTGATACACTTTTAATTTCTATAATACCTTCATATATTTCTGGTATTTCTAATTCAAATAATTTTCTAACAAAGTCATTGCATGCTCTGGAAATCATAACTTGTGTGCTTCCTTTTTGTCCTTTTTCTACATCAATAATGCATGCTCTTATTTTATCATTAACATGATATTTTTCAGTTGGAATTTGTTCTTTAACAGTCATTATTCCCTCTATTCTTCCTAAGTCAACTACTACTACTCCTCCATCTGCTTTTTGTATAATTCCTGAAACAATTTCTCCTTTTTTATCATTAAATTCGTTATATAAAAATTCACGAGATGCTTCTCTTATTTTTTGTACAATTACTTGTTTAGCAGTTCCCGCTGCGATTCTTCCAAAGTTTTTAGGAACTAATTCTTGTTCTACTATGTCACCTATTTGATATTTTGCATCTATTTTTTTCGCATTTTCTAAGCTAATTTGTGTTTTTTCATTTTCTGGTACTTCTACAACTTCTTTTTGTGAGTAGATATGTATTTCTCCTGTTTCTCTATCCATAGTGATTTTTACATTTTCTTCTTCACAATCATAGTTTTTCTTATATGCTGTAACTAGAGCTGTTTGAATAGCATCTAGTAAATAATCTTTTTTTATTCCACTTTCTTTTTCTAATTCATTCATTGCAGAAATTAATTCTGTACTATTGATTGCTGGTTCGTTTTTTACTATTTTTTCTTTTCTTTTCATTTTTGTAATTCCTCCCTTATTCAAAATGATATTTTAATTTCATTAGTGCTATATTTTTTCTATCGATTGTTTTTTCTACATGATTCGTTTCTATAGTGACGGTTTCTTCATTATATTGTTTTAAAAATCCCTCTTGTGTTTTTTCATTTTCTATTGGTTTAAATAATTTTATTTCTATTTCTTTTCCTATATTTTGCTGTAAATGTTTATCTTTTCTTAAAATTCTTTCTACCCCTGGTGAAGATACTTCTAAAAAGTAGGCTTCTTTTAAGTAATTGGCTTTATCTATTATAGGGTTAATTTCATTACTTACTTTTTCGCAATCGTTTAAATCTATTCCCTCTGGTTTATCTATAAAGATACGTAAGAAATAGTCTTTTCCTTCTTTTACATATTGCACATCGTAAAGTTCATAGCCTAATTCTTTTACTTGATTTTGAATTAGTTCTTCTACTTTTTCTTCAATACTAGCCAAAGTTTTCCCTCCTTATACCAACTAAAGAGTGGGATTTGCTCCCACTCTTCTTTCTCTTTTTGCTTCAACTGTATATAGTATACACCATTTTCTGGTAAAATACAAGTTTTTTTTTAAATTTTTTTAGGCATATCCAAGTGCATATCCAAGTGCTAAGACACGGGCACGACCACCGGACGAAAACCACCAACGTAATCGCTATTGCCACCATCACGAGTGAAACAGAACCTACCCGTGTATGAGCCAT
>CALWZX010000109.1 GCA_944386125.1 uncultured Clostridia bacterium
TATTTAAGTAAATATCTTATCTATTTATAATTTATTTAATTTAATTTGATTTAATAAAAAAATATATTAGCATTTTTTCATTTTATTATTATATTTTTTCTTTATACTTTTATATTATTCTTTTATAAATATTAATTGTGCAAAAATATTTTATTTATAATAATTTTTTATTTATTTTTATTATTAATATTATTTTTATTTATTTTTATTATTAATATTATTTTTATTTATTTTTTATCATAATTTTATTCTTTATATTTCTTATAAATCATATTCTATATGTTTATTTATCTTTCCGATTTTATAATTATGATTACAAACTTTTAAATAATTATCATCTCTACAATATATAACTTCTTTGTTAATTTGTCCATTTTAACTTTTCTCACTTTTTTCATAAAATTCTTTTATTCCGCAGTATCTTTTTGTACATTTCTAATAAAATTCTAGCCTATTTAAATATTCTTCTTGAATTTGTACTATCACCTTATCTCCTAAATTTCTTTTATCTCATATTATCTACTATTCTTTATGGAATATAATTTTCTTTTACATCATATTATTTTTTGTCTTTTTGTATATATACTGCTTTGTTTATATGTAAAAAAAATTTACTCACATATATCTACTTTTCAATTACATTAGTGATTATTTTTATGACCAATCCTTAAATTCATATTTTATATTCATTGAATAACTATTTCTTTTATTTTGTTATTAATTATTTTAATATTTACTTATTTAACTTTTTAGTATATTTTTTTCTTTAATTAATTTTATATATATTTTTTTTAAGATATTCTTTTTATAATTTTTTATTCAATTAATATATCTTATTTGTTGATAATTTAATTATATAATTTTGTTCTTGAAAAATATTTTTTATATTTATTCAATAAATTATTCTTAATTTTTTATTTTTAAATTTTATAATATCTTATTCTATTAATATTTTTTACTTTAGCTATCTTATCTTTTTATACTTTTATATTCTATTCCTAGTATTAAGTATAATTTATTCTTTACACTTTTTTTATTATTATTACTTTTCTTTTATTATTAGTATACATTTTTTATTTTAATTTTTTATATAATATTAAATATATTTCTTGTATTTTTTATTCAATTTTTTATTTATTTTAAATATTTTTATTAAATATAGTTATTATTTATTTTTATAAAAATCATTTTATAATTTTTTTTATTTTTTATAAATATATTTACACACTCTTTACTTTCTTTATCAAGTTATCACATTATAATTACAAATATCTAATGTTTATTATCTCTACAATATTTTATAATATATTGTTAATTTGACAACTTTACTTTCTTTTACAATTTTTCTTCTACATATGTAACTCCTTATATACTCTCTACCTTGCTTTCTTTTTATTTCCTTATTCTTATTCTTTTTTATGTAAATTAAAGTTATTCATTCTAAGTTTTCTTTTTTCTTTTATAAAATTCTTTTATTCCGCAACCTTTTCCATCTATTTTTAGTAAAATTTTTCTTGTTCTATATACTTAATTTGAAGTTATACTATTTTCTTATCATATTAACTTCTTCTATCTCGTAAAGTCTATTATTCTTTATTACATTTAATTTTCTTTTACGCTATATTTTGCTTTGTCTTTTTGTGAATTTATATTTTGATTTATTTTTATAATATTGTATCTCTTTTATATAGATTTTTCTTTTCCCCTTTTTATTTTTATATTCTCTATTTACTTTTAGCTTTTTTATATTTTATTTGATTAATAAATTTTATTTATCTCTTATTTATTATCTTTAATTCTGTATTGTTTACTTTATTTTTTATTTTCGCATAAGATATTTTTCTTTTATATCTTTAATTTAAAATATTTAACTTAATTAATCTCTATTATAAGTTTTTTATAAATATTTTTAATATTAAAATTTGGTAATTTATTTATTTTTTTTATTAAAATTTTTTTATCTAATATAATTATTTATCTTTTTTACAATAACCTTACTTTATATTTTTAATAAAATTAATTATTAGTATTTTTTTATTTATTCTTATCTATTTTTATATCATAATTTTTTTCTTTTTATTTTTTATCTATCTTTATATATTACTTACTTATCTTCTTCATTTCTTCCATTCCTCTAATTATATTTCCTAACTTTTAAATGCTTTTTTATCTCTGCAATATTTTCATATTTATTTTGTTTATTTGACAATTTTTATTTTTTATTCTATTCTATATCATCATATATCCCCCTCTATGTTATCTCTTTCTTACATACTTCTTTTTCCTCAATAACTTGATTATTTACTGTAAAATATTCTAGTTCATTTTTACTTTACTTACTCATTTTATAAAATCCTTTTATTCCGTTATTTTTTCTGTCTATCTTTATTAAAATTTTTCTTCTCTTATATATTCTATCTAAAGTTATACTATTTTTTTATCTTATTAATTCCTTCTATCTCATAGAATCTACTATTCTTTTTTATATTTCATTTACTTTTGATTTATATTTTATTTTGTCTTTTTATTTAATCATATTTAGTTCTATTACAAGATATATTATAGTTTTTTATATTGATCCTTCATTTAATTTCTTTGTCATTCCTTTCTTTATTTATTCATCTATTTTTTATTTTTATTACTTTTTTATTCATTTATATTTTAATTATTTTTGTTATTAAAATGTTATTTTTTACATTATCTATTACAATATTTCTCTTATTATAAATTTTATTAAAAAATATTTTATTTCTTATATTATTTTTTATCTTTTTATATATTTTCTTTTTTCTTATTATATTTATTTTGACTTCTAATAACCAAGATTATTTTTATTATTATTCTTATTTAAATTTTTAATATTAAATTTTTATTTTAATTTTTTCTATTTATTATGATTACTTTTTTTATAATTATTTTATTTAATTATTTTATTATATTTTTTTTATAATAAAGCTTTTATTATTTATTTACTATAAGAAGTTAATTATGCATAAAATAATTTATTTATTATATATATTTCTTTCTATTCTTCATCGATCTTTTCTTATTATTTGTTTACCGATTATAATTATATAAAATATAATTTTTTAGTTTCTAAATAGGTTTCGTCTCCTTGTCAAATTAACAAATATTATGTTTTTTTTCATATTTTCTATCTATCTTATACTGATTCCATCATTCCTTATTTACTTTCTTTAGAATTTCTTGCATCACTATTGTTTTATGTAACCTAAAATATACTTAATTGTTCTTCTTTACGTTTTTTATCAAACCTTTTTTTTCCGCTATTTTTTATTCTTTTTTCTTGCAAGAATAATTCTACTTTGTTATAATCTCTTTTTACTTACATATTTTTTTCTTCCTCATATTTTTACTATTTAATATTAATACTATATCTATTATTTCTTTTCTGCTTTCTATATGTTGCCTTTTTGTCATTCTCTTTTTTATAATTTTGAAAGTCTTTTCAATCCTTCTTTCTTTCAATCAGAAACATCTATTTTTATATCTTCTGAATTAATCATTTATTTATAATATTTTTTTATATAAATTATTTATATTTATTTTTCAAAATTTATTACAATATATTTATATATTTTTTATATTTAAAAATTAAATATAATTTTTTATTTGTTTTTAATGAATTTTATTATAATTCATACTTATTTTTATTTTATTTTTTATTCAAAAATCCTCTAGTTAGTATTAATATTACTATAATTATTTATTATTATATCTATATTTAATATAATTTTAATTTACATTAATTTTATGTCATATGTAAATTATAATTTATTTCTTCTCTTTATTTACTTAAAAATTTATTTATATGATTATTTATTATCATTTATTTTTTATATTTTTTCAAATTTATTATATTTAATTTTTTATATATTTTTTTAATTAAAATATATAATTTATTTTTTATTTATTTCATATATTTATTTTAATTATAAAAAATATATTTTATATAATTTTTTATTATATCTATTTATCACTTATGCAAGTATTCTTATTAAATTCCTTCACTCTTTA
Source organism: uncultured Clostridia bacterium (assembly GCA_944386125.1). Classification (GTDB taxonomy): domain Bacteria; phylum Bacillota; class Clostridia; order TANB77; family CAG-508; genus UMGS1663. The sequence continues at coordinate 4,039 of CALWZX010000109.1, forward strand.
CATTTCTATATTTATTTTGTTTATTTGACAATCTTATCCTTTTTTCTCTCACATCTTTAGCTCTATCATTCTTATTCTAGTACTCTCATTTTCTCTTTCTAGATACTATTTACATTTTTATTACATTATGTAATCTTAAAACCTTTAATTAGTTTTCAACTATTTAATTTATTAAATGATTGTATTCCGTTACTTTTATTCTATTTTCTTTTTCATTAAAATTCTTTATTTATAATAAAATTCTACTATATTTATTTTTTTACCTTATTTTATTTTTGCATTCTATTTCTTTTTATTAATAATACCGATTTTATTCTATTCTTTTATATTTTTTATTTTGTCTTTTTGTTTGTCGTTATATCATTTTAATTATAAAAAATAATATGTCTTTTTTCTTTTGTCTTTTAATTATTCCTTTACTATTTTATAGTATATTATTCTACATTTATTTTTAAATTTTTATTATAATTTTTTTATTAATTATAAATAAATATTTATTTTTATAATTTATTTTTTATTAATTATCTTTTTTATTATTTATTAGAAAATAATTTTTATTTATTTTTTATATAAATATATATTTTTTCTATAAAAAATAAGCAATACTCTATTTTGTTTAGAATATTACTTATCATACTTATCTAATACAATATATTTCTATTTTGGCGGAAGCGAGAGGATTTGAACCTCCGCGGCCCTTACGAACCCTAGCAGTTTAGCAAACTGCCCCCTTCAACCACTTGGGTACGCCTCCAAATTTTGGCGGAGAGGGTGGGATTCGAACCCACGGTAGGCTATTCACCTACGCCAATTTTCAAGACTGGTGCCATAAACCAACTCGACCACCTCTCCAAGTGTTATAATTACTTTATCTGTAACAGTATTTATATTACCACATATTTTCTACATTTGTCAATAGCTTTATTGAATTATTCAAAACAAAAATGGCTTTGCAAAATTTTCATTGCCAATGCAACAACTTTTTTCTAAAAAGTGTTGTCATATTCTCGTTTTATATTTTTGATTCCC
>CALWZX010000110.1 GCA_944386125.1 uncultured Clostridia bacterium
ATTTAAATAACAAACAAATACACAAATTAAACAAAAGAATAATATATAATACAGGAGGTATAAAAGAAGTAAAAAAGTAAAAACTAGAAAAAAAGGGGCGTTGTAAAATGAAAAAAACAAGAAATAAACAAATAAAAAATAAACAAGGAATAACCTTAATAGCGTTGGTGGTAACCCTAGTAATACTCATCATACTAGTAGGAGTAAGTATATACATGCTCATGGGAGAAAATGGACTGTTAGAACATGCCAAATGGGGAAGCTTTGCCACAGCATTCAGAGAAGTAGAAGAAGAGCAAATGTTATACGAATCAGATAAAATGATAGAAGAAGTAATAGATAACACAAAACTAGGAGTAGAAGAAGAAAAAGGAGTAAAAGGAGAAGTAAGCGAAGAAGAAAAGAAAGAAATAGAAGAAAACAATAGAAGCTTAGCAATAAAAATGCAAGAACTAAGTGGAAAACCAGTAGAAGAGATGGAAATCTATTGGATAGATGAAAGTAAAATAAAGAATGTAAAAGATGAAAAATATATCTTAGATGTAGAAAGTAGCCAGTTATATAAATATGAAGGAGAAAAGATCTATGGAAAGATATGGCATACATTAGATGAAGGAATAAGAGAAGATGACGAATATATAGAAAATAGTGATAAAGAAAGCTGGGAAGGCTGGATAAAACTAACATTAAATTATCCAGAAGGGTCAACAGAAAGACAGTGGAGACTAGGAGAAGAAGGAGAAACAAGAAATGACCCCGAATTAAGATGGCAAGCATATGAAGGTCCAATATGGGTGAGAATTCAAGATGTAGAGAATGTATGGATGAGATACAAAATGAATGGAGAAGAAATTATCATAGCACCAAGTGGACGAGTAGTGGTAGATATAGAGCCAGATAGCTATTACCCAGAAATGAGAGAGAAGGTAAAAGTAAAAATCAACTATGATAAAGGAGCAGAGATAAAAGAATACAAAATAGGGAATAGTGAATGGAAAGAATATGAAGGAGAATTCTATGTAACAGAAAACACAATAGTAGAAGCCAGAGCCAAGAAAGTAGAAAAACTAGTAGATGAATTTGGAGAAATAATAAGTGAAACGGAAAGTTGGGGAACAGATAGTATATATATCAATAATGTAGGAATAAAGGAAGAAGAAGAAAACTTACCAGCGCCAAGTATCACTAAAAAAGCAGGAGGAGAAGGAGAAGTAGCAAAAGTAGCCATCAGTTATCCAACAGAATCAGAAGGAGGCAAATTAATCTATAAAATCGACTATGGAGAAGAAAAAGAATATACAGGAGAAATAGGAATCAAGAAAAATGGAACCTATGTAATAGCCTATTACTATAACAAAGAAGGAAAAAGAAGTAAAGCAAGTAGTATATTAATCAAAGAAGGAGGAGCAGAGCAAGGAGAAAACTATACACCGAATAGACCAGGAGAAAAACCATCTACTGGAGGAGGAAGTGGAAGTAACCCAATAAGCCCAAGTGAAGTAATACCAGGGCCAAGTATAAGTGGAAGTAATGGGAATATAACGATAGGAATACCAAGTGGATATACAGCCAAAACGATATACTATAAAATAGACGGAGAAAATTACCAAGAATATACAGGAACATTCAGTATAAGCCATAGTGGATATATAAAAGCATACTATGTAACAGAAGAAGGAAAAAGGTCAAGAACAACAAACAAATGGGTATATGTAGCAGAACCAAATATGCCACAAGTAGAAATAGAACTAGAGCCAAGCCCATATATAGTAAAATATGAAGCAGGAAAAGTAACAGCAAGTATAATAGCAAGTAATAGTAATACAGTAGGATATAGCTTTAATGGAGTAGAATGGGAAACATATAGTAAACCAATAGAAATAACAAAAAACTGTAGAATCTATGCCAAAGGAACAAATGGAAATGGAGAAACAATAGTATATGCAGATGTAACAAACTTAGGAGAAGGCCCAGAAGTAAAAGAAGAATTAGCAGTAAGTATTAGTACCAAAAATAAAACAGATAGTAGTGGAGCAGTAAGTAAAGTAGAAGTAAGTATAGGATATGATGGAAGAGCAGAGAAGAAATATTACCAAATAGGAAAAACAGGAGAACTAGAAGAATATACAGGACCATTTGAAGTAGGAGAGAATTGTACAATATATGCCTATGCCATAGCAGAGAATGGATATGGAGAAGCAAGCAAAAGAATAGATAACTTAAATACAGGAATTAGTAGTCCAATCATAACAGCAAAACCAGAAAAAGAAATACAAGCATCGGAAGTAACCATTACCATAGACTATGACCAAAATGCAACAGAAAAGAAATATAAAATCAATAAGGGAACATGGCAAAACTATACAGGACCATTTACAGTAGAAGAAAATGGAACAATCTATGCATATAATACCAATAGTAGAGGAGAAAAAGGAGAAAGTAGTTATACCATAGAAAATATACGAAAAGAAAAAGTAACAGCAGTAATAGAAATGGGAGACTACTATATCATCAGACTAACATATCCACCAACAGCCATCAATGCAGAATATAAGTGGCAAGAAACAGGAACATGGAAACCATATCATGAAACAGGAATATTATTAGCCAAAGAACAAATGAAAGATAAAGTAAATGGAGCAGATATAGTAAAAGTAAAAGATGAAGGAGGAAAAGAAATAGAATTTGACAAAGAAGATATCTACTTCATAACGAAACCCGTAAATGAGTTAATAGAACAAATTTATATGAGATGGGACAACATGACACCAACAATGCCAAAAATCATATTAAGTACAGAAGGTCCATGTTTAGAACTAGAGGCAACCATAGAATATGAAGAAACATTAATAAAAAGACAATATAGAGTGGTATATCCTAATGGAGTAATCACAAGTTGGAAAGATTACCAAGAAGGAGAACAAATACAGGTAACACAAAATGGAACCATCATCTATGCAAAAGGACAAGACGAAACAGGAATGTGGACACAAACAGCCAAAAGGCAAATAACGAATATAGATGAAAATCCACCAGAAATCAAAGTAACAGGAGACTTAGAAACAGCAACAACGAATTTAACTTTACAAGTGAATGTAACAGATGATATGGGAATAGAAGAAATCAAATGGGCAAAAGGAAATCAATTAGAAAGTTACTTTACAGGAAATGGAGAAACGTTATATAACAGACAAGAGGAAGAAAATCAAACAGTACAAAAGAAACTGGATAAAACAATACAAATAGAATCAAATGGAACTTATACTATTTATGCAAAAGACATAGTAGGAAATAGCGGAACTTTTATATTACAAGTAGGAAATATAGACTTAATGCCACCAAAAATAATAATCAATACAGAACCACAACAATTGACAACAGAAGTAAAAATTAATATAGATTATGAAGATAGTTCAGTAAAACAATATAAAATAGGAGCAAATAATAATACGTGGACAAATTATACAGAAGAAATAACATTAAGCTCATATACAGTAATATCCAATAAATGGATGAATGAAGATGGAAGTGTGACAATATATGCAAAAGGAAGAGATGTAGCAGGAAATGAAACAATAGAAGAAAAAACAATAACAAACTTAGATACAGAGTTACCAGCAACACCAGTAATTAGCTCAAACTATGGATATCCAATAATAACAGAGTATGGAATTACAACTAATGGAGAAACAACGATAACATATGATACAGGGAATGTAACAAACTATATAAAATAAATGATGGAGAATGGAAAGAATATACAGGGGTAGTTAGACTAGATTTAGGCGAAACAATATATGCAAAAGGGGTTGATAAGAATGGAGACGAAACAAGAGTTATATCATCATATACGGCAGTATTACCAAGTGATGCGTTAGGGGCAGCGGCTTATGACGGAAATGAAGAAACTAATCATTATATAGCAGAAGGTTCAAGTGCAAAAATAATGGTAGATGAAAGTATGCAGGGAAAACAAATACAAATATCTTGTGAAATACACAATGATAGAGCAAATTTATCTTATTTCGTATTTCAAAGAGAAGATGGAAGTACAATAAGCCAAATAGCCGGAATAAATGGAAACATAATAATACCAGAAGAAACCAATAGTATAGTTTTTCAGGTACAGTTGAATAATCAAAGTTACTATAATGGATATATGAGAGTAAAAGAAATATACGAGGAGGAAATTAAATGAGTAGAAATGAAAAAAGATTAATACTAGTATTAATCAGTATTACAATGATAGCAATAATAGTATTTACAATAACTAGAAATAATAAAAACGATGAAGTAATAGACAATCAAGAACAGACAGCAAATGTATCACAAGCAGAAAACACGCAAATCTCTAATAAAGAGATAAACGGAATAGAAATTAACAACATAAATATAAATGAAAATAATGGAAATATAACAGTAACAGCAAATGCAACCAATAATACAAATAGCACAAAAGATGAATTTACAGTAACAATCAAATTAAAAAATGCACAAGGAGAAGTTTTACAAGAGTTAGGGGCTTTAATAGGAAAAACAAGTCCCGGAGAAACAAGACAAATAATGGCAACAGTAGGAGGAGTAAACATTAGAGATATAGAAGATATAGAAATAACTACTAAATGATAAAAAATCAAAAAGAAACTAATGCATAATAAAAAACATAATATAATTATAGAAAGCCAATAGGAGATAGAAAATTCTATCTCTTAAATTATGGAAAAATATAGAAAGGTAAAATATAAAAAGTAAAGTTAAATAAAAAGTTAAATGCATGATTAACATAAAAATAATGCATTTAATCATAGACAAAATATGATAAATTGT
>CALWZX010000111.1 GCA_944386125.1 uncultured Clostridia bacterium
AACAATTGCATATGCAATCATAAAATTGTTCAGGTGGAAAAATAGTGCAAAAGAAATAAAAAGAAATTCGTTTTATAGACCTTTAAAAATCTTTTTAATGATTAGTGCCATTTACATAGGTATATTGTGCTTGCAGTTACCACAAAGTGTGATAAGTATTGCTTTTAAATTATTTAAAGTGATTACCATTATATTAATTGCTAACGGTTTTGCTAATTTAATTAAACCAGGAAGTACTATATATACTAAATTAAAACAAACAGAAAAATTTAAAGATAACGATAATATTTTAAATTTTGTGACAAAAATTATTAAAATTATTGTATATGTAATAGCTGCATTTGTAGTACTTGCAGAATTTGGTTATAACTTAAATGGAATTATAGCAGGGTTAGGGCTAGGAAGTGTTGTAGTAGCATTAGCATCTCAAGATATTGCTAAAAGCTTATTTGCAGGTGCCATGATTTTAATGGATAAACCATTTATTATAGGAGATTATATTGCTGTTGCAGGTTATGAAGGTACAGTAGAAGATATTAAGTTTAGAAGTACGAGAGTTCGCCTATTAGATGGAAGTATTATTACTATTCCTAATCATCTTATTACAGAATCTAATATAGTTAATTGGAATGGAATAGAACAAAGAAGATATAGTGCAACTATTAGTTTAAGTGCAAACAGTAATATAGAAAAAATAAAGGATTTTATTATAAAATTACGAGAAGCATTATATGCCAATAAGGATATTAAGGAAAATAGTGCTAATGTTAGCCTTACAGAAATAAAAGCAGATGCCATTATTATAACCATTTATTTTAATACGGAAATTACCAATTATACAGAATATTTAAATTTAAAACAAAAAGTGAATTTATTCATTATAGAGCTTTTACATGAAGAAAATTTACATCTATCTTGCAATGAAACAAAAGTTGTTGTGCAAAATTAGAATAAAAATTAAGTTTCTGGAAAAAACATATATAAAAAAGGAGGAAGATATGTTTTTACCAGAAGCTATTTTTTATGAAGAAAAAGTGTTAGATTATGAATTAGGAAAAAAATTATTAAGTCAGTATCAGAAAAAACAAGTGCCTTGCTATATAATAGAAAACCATAATAATATAGAAGAAATGAGAAAAAAAGAAAATAAAGAGTTTCCAAAAATGAAAAGAAACCTAATATTGGGAATAAGAAAAACACACAAATATGTAGAAAATCATAAAGTATCTGATTTTTTAGTGCCATATACTTCTTCGGGATGTATTGCTATGTGTATGTATTGTTACTTAGTTTGCAATTATAACAAATGTGCTTATTTACGTCTATTTGTTAACCGAGAATACATGTTAAATAAATTAATACAAACGGCTGAAACAGCAGAGAAAGATCTTACTTTTGAAATAGGAAGTAATAGTGACTTAGTTCTAGAAAATACCATTACACAAAATTTAACTTGGACAATTGAAAATTTTGTCAATACCAAAAAAGGAAAAATTACTTTTCCTACAAAGTTTAGTATGGTAGAGCCCTTATTAGGATTAAACCATAAGGGAAAAGTAATTATACGTATGAGTGTCAATCCACAAGAAATTATACAAGAAATTGAAATAGGAACATCTCCATTGTCTTTAAGAGTAAAAGCAATAAATGCTTTACAAGAAGCAGGATACCCAATAGGAATTTTAATTGCACCTATTATTTTAGTAGAAAACTGGAAAGAGTTATATGAAAAATTAGTAAAATATATGTATGAAAATTTAAGTTCACAGGTGAAAAAACAAGCTTTTTTTGAAATTATTTTTATGACCTATAGTTACGTGCATAGAAAGATAAATAAAGAAGCATTTCCCAATGTACCCAATTTATATCATGAAGAACTAATGACAGGTAGAGGAAGAGGAAAATATTGCTATAAAGAAGGAATAAAAAAAGAGGCAGAAACATATATAAGAGAACTAATGCATAAATATTTTCCGAATAATCCTATTATATATATAGTGTGAAGAAAACATAGAAAATACAAGGCAGAATAGGATTGAAAAATAAAAACAACAAAAAGTTGAAAAAAATATTGCAAAAAAGAAAAAAGTTTTGTAAAATAAAAATAGCTTAAAAGCTAAAACGAAAAAGTATGAATGGAAAATAAAGAAGTTCTTTGAAATCTAAAATAAGTACAGAAGTACTTTAGAGTTTTAGATTTTAAGTATAAAAGAGAAAAGAAATAAAAAATAAACAAAAAGGAAAAAGCAAAAATAAAAAACAAAGGAAGGGGAAGAAAGATGAAAGAAAAAAGAAAAAATAAGCAAAGAACTTCGCAAGGTGTAACCCTAATTGCATTAGTGGTGACGATAGTTATTTTAATTATACTAGCAGCAGTTAGTATGAATATGGTGCTAGGAGACCAAGGAATATTTAAGAAGGCACAAGAAGGTGCCAATGCTATGTATGATGCAGAAGTCAATACACAGGCAGGATTTAATAGTATTACAGATGAAATAGATAAAATTACAAGTGGACAAGGAGGAGTAACTCCACCAGAAGAAAAGAGCGAAATAGAACAAGCAAAAGACAGTGGAGAAGTATTTGACACTAAAACACCACTTGAAGATGAACATGGAAATGTGGTGCAGGTGCCAGCAGGATTTAA